>JASFBB010000104.1:0-4449 GCA_036172345.1 Anaerolineae bacterium | reverse complement strand
GTTGGTGGCTTCTGGTGGCGCGCTATATGTGGTGGACTCGGGGGTCGGTGGGGACTTGGTCGTTTCAGTGACTAGCCCCGAGACCGGAGAGCCAAAACAAGTGAAGATCGGCAACAGTGCCCGAGTGGTGCACATTGCCCCCAACGGGGAACAACATGTGATTGCAACACTCCCATCGGTGTCGATGGAGCGAGATACATTAGGTGGAAGCCGCCTGGCAGAGCTCGATGGGACGACATATGTCACCAGTGGTGGTTGGGAGGGTACGTTCGGTGATACGCCGATGCCTAATATGGCAAGAGTTCTCGCTATCCAAGGTGGCGAGCTAACCGAGCTGGTCAACACTTGGGAGGTGGAGAAGGCCAGCAATCCCGATGGATACATCTTTGAGAGTCACCCATATGACCTAGCTTTCGGCCCCGATGGAAGGCTGTGGATCGCGGATGCAGGTGCCAACGATTTGCTCGCTGTAGATCTGGCCTCGAAAAAGATCGAAGTTGTGGCTGTCTTTCCAGGGGTGCCGAGCCCGCTGCCCAATCCGGCACGCGGTAATGCTATGGAATCGGATCCGGTACCCACTGGAGTGGCTTTTGACAAAGCTGGCAACGTCTATGTGTCTTTCCTGCCCGGTATCCCCTTTTTGCCCGGCTCAGCTAAGGTGGTGAAGGTTGCCTCGGATGGCAGCGTCACAGATTTTGCTACCAATCTTACAACCATCACCGATCTGCAATCTGCACCGGATGGCAATCTATATGCCGTGCAGTTCGCACAGTTCACCCAGGATGGTCCGCTCCCCAACACCGGAGCAGTGATCCGCGTCCGACAAGGAGACGCGTCGGAAGTGGTGGTCAGCGGCCTGTCCTTTCCGACTTCGGTTGATTTCAATGCTGCCGGTGATGCGTTTGTCACAATCAACGGCGTGGGTGCTCCGGGATCGGGCGCCGTGGTAAAGTTCGCCCAGCTGACCTCTATGGCCGGCAGCCCGCTGCCTGCGCCGGTAGCGTCCTCAGGGGAAGGAACGCCAACTTATTGAGTTTGGCGTCCCACGGGCGTGTCTCCAAATAGTTGGTATATGTTCACGCACCCTGGCACTCACATGCCAGGGTGCTTTTTGATACCCAAAAGTGGCTCCCTTGTATCCTGTCGGCGCACGCCAGTGACCCTCAACTGGATGACTAGACGGTTTATCTTTTGCTCAGCGCAGCCGATAGTGATACACCTCCACACGGGCGAAGCTACTTGCGGCAAGCAGCTCGGCGTGCTCACGCAACCAGGCGCGCGTCAGATCGCGTTCGTCCCACAGCCAGCTCTCCGACACCACCAACCAGAGGGTGGTATATCCCTGTGTGACCTCGCTGAGTTGCTGCGCCACGCTTTCCGCACCCCTGCCGTCGTTGGTCCATGGGCCTTCCAGTGTCGGGTGTGCCTGCGGGAAATAGTACTCGAAGGTATACCGCACGTAAGGCACCTGGAACATAATCGGTTCGCCCGCTTGGTAGCGCCGCGCCATAAAGGCCGCTGCGGCGCGGAAATCGGATTTGAGCGGCTGCGTGCCCTGCACCCATAAGCCCAGCCCACTGAAGGCGAGTACCACTGCCAGCAGGGTCAATGCCACCGGCCGCGCCAGGCGTGCCAGTGCCAAAATGCCGCGCGCTGTGAGCGTCAGGAAGGGTGGCAGGGTGAAGATCAGATAGCGCGGCTGGAAGAGGGGCAGGCGCAACGTCACCCCGAAGAGGAGCACCACCGGCAGGAAGGCCCATAATGCCAGGAACAGGCGTCCCCGCCAGGGCGAACTGCCTTTTAGAGGGGTGGTGTTTTCTTTCATCCATGCTTCTGTTCGCGTGGATGGGGCAAAGATGCCCACCAACACGGCGAAGAGGAAGGCGGTGGAGACAGGCCAGTCGCCCACCAACGCAACGCCACGGGTGTGCAGGGCGAAGAGCAAAGCGAACATCTCGGATAGCGGGACAAAGACGTGACCGGTGGGATGTGGCTGCAGGAGCAAGGGCAGCTCCCATAGCGCCAGTGGCAGATAAGGGAGCGTCACAAATCCCAATGCGATCAGCCCATGCCGCCGTCTGTGCAGGGCGGACGGCCAGATGAACAGCATCAGGGCATACAGCGGGATCATCAACACGGCCAGCAGGTGGATGTACAGCGACAGGCTGACCGCGAACGCAAAACCGCCCCACCAGACCCCCTGCCCGGTCTGGATTGCCCGTTCCGCGCACCAGGATGCCAGCAGGATCAACATGGTGAAGGCAGCGTACATCTTGGCATCCTGGGCATACCAGACCAGATAAGGGGATATAGCTGCCAACAGAGTTGTCAGCAGGGCGGCGTGCTGCCCAATCAAGGGACGCGCAACGCGCCAGATAAGCGCTATGCTCAATACCCCGCAGATCAGCGCGATAAAGCGCAATGCAAACTCGCTCGTGCCAGCCAGGCGCAGCCAGCCGCGCATCAGGATGTAATAGAGCGGCCCGTTGTGCTCGGCGAGGGTGAAGTTGCGCAGCAGCTCGATCAGCGGCTGGGTGGCAAAGCGGAGGACGTCCACCTCGTCGCGCCACAGGCTCTGGAGGTCAAGTGAAATAGCACGCACTAGGAAGCTCAGCAGGACGATGCCGGAGAGGAGAAGGCGCGTGATGAAGATGTTCGGGGGGCTGTGGAGCTCAAGGAGTGCGCTATGGTTTGGGCGCGGCATCGGGAGGCTGGGACTTGCGCACTGGCTCTTCGGGCAACACGCGCGGACGGCGCCGCCCGCGAATCTCCAGCATGAGGAGGGCAAGCGGCACGCCCAGCAGGAGCAGAATGCCGCAGCACAGCCAGGGATAGGAGACATACAGCACCACCGTGTCCCAGAACTTGGTCCAATTGACCACAAACTGGTCAATGCGCGGCGCGGGTGCCTCCTGGGGCGGCTGCACCTGCGCCACCGGCTCGTCGATCAGCAGGCCAGGTGACGCCGGACGCGTGCGTGCCGGAGCAGCTGGGGTGGCCGGCGCCGGCTGGGGGGATGGGGCCGGCACCTCGACCGGTGGAGGGGCGATCGGCTCCGGTGGCACTATTTCTTCTTGCGGGAATGCCTCCGGTTGCGGTAGCTCCTCTGGCGTGGGCAGCGGGACGGGCAGCTCCCCTGGCGGCACCTCTTCGGGTGGCACGTCGGCGGGCATGGGCAGCTCCACCGGCGGTGGCGGCTCTAGGGGAGATACCTCCACAGGGAGCGCCTCCGGCAGAGGAGACTGATCGTAGGGAAGGGCCGACTGGTAGGCCGGGTGCGACGCAGTTATGGTGTTGGGCCAGAAGATGACGCTCAGCGCCAGCGCAACAATCAGCCAGGGCAGCCAGTGCCTCACACAGCCGAATCTCCCGCGCGGCGCGCGCGTTCGATTGTATATATGGTTCATCAAGGGGGCATTATAGCCCACTGCAAAAGGGATGCCAAATTATTATAGCGCCGCGCGGGAGGATCAACCTGGCAGCATAGGCTGTTTTCACCAAAGATCGCTCTTATTTGCAACTGTAACCTGTCTCACCTCCTCAACCTGCAAGATTTGCCTCCAAAAGTGTTCATTGCAGTGATATGAGTGACGACCGTAGATTAGCTGCCAAATAAGGTACATACGTGGTGATTACATCCTCGCTGCTACATCAATGTGCCGGTCTTGTCTGAGTCTGTGCTGCCTGTCACATACTCGGCCATGTACTTGAGGATGAGATAGGTGGATAGGGCACCGGGGTCAGGGTGGCCGCGCGCACGCTCACCCAGGGTCTTGGCCTTGCCCACCGTGGCCACCATGTCCTTGGTGCGCTCCACCCCCAGTCGAGCGGCTTCAGCCACCTGGGGCAGTGCCTCATCCAGGGGAAGGGATGCAAGTTCCTGGGCACGTATGGCGGCCGGCTGCAGCGCGTCTACCATCGTCTTGTCGCCCACCTGCGCTTTGCCGCGCTCCTGCACCGCCTGCAGGCCATCGTTCAGCCAATCGGCCAGCGCGGCGCTGTCGAAGTGCCTCCGGCCGGCCAGAGGACGCGCGCCGCCGCGAAAGAGGGTGCCGAACACCGCCCCCGCCGCGCCGCCCACCGAGGTCAGTAGCGCCATGCCCACCGTCTGGAACAACGCATCTAGCGTCGTCGCTGGCTGGCTCTCCAGCTTGCCCTGCGCCACCTCGAATCCCCGCGCCATGCCGACTCCGTGGTCGCCATCTCCGATGGCGCGGTCCGCCTCGCTCAGCAAATCCTTGCTGGCCTGCATTCCGCGGCACACATGTAACAACATCTGCACTGTCTCTGCGATGGTCAAGTGCGTCTTTGCCATGAAACGTCCCGCGCCTCCTATGGTGTTTATGCGTGCGTGTAGCCGAACGAGCGCGCCGGCATGTCATAATAGCGCTTGAGCTCGTCATCCAGCTGTATCAGGCTTATAGAGAAGCCGGCCATCTCTTGGGAGGT
>JASFBB010000103.1:0-8693 GCA_036172345.1 Anaerolineae bacterium | reverse complement strand
GCGTTCTGCAAGCGCGCGCCGTCCAAGTATGCATACTGCAGGTTGGCGCGCCACAGGTTGGCACCTTCCAGATTGGCGCCCTGTAAGTGTGCGCCTCGCAGGTCCGCACGCTCTAAGATGGCACGTTGCAAATCGGCGTGTTGCAAGTCGGCGTGTTGCAAATTGGCCCAGCTCAGGTTAGCGCCCTGTAGATCGGCACCGCGTAAATCCGCCCGTGCCAATTGGGCGCCCTCCAGATTCGCCCCGCGCAGCCAGGCATTGCGCAACACCCCGCTCGTCAGCCAGCCCCGCGCCCGCAGTTTGCGCACCGCCTCGTCCGTTACTTCGGAACGCGGGCTGCCCATCTGCTCAATCAGCGAGCGCTTTTCCTGCTGTTCCAACCGCCGCTGGTAGAGACGATCGACCACCAACACGGCGATGAAGATACCCAACAGGTTCACCGCCAGATGGCCGACGAACACCTCGAGCAACGAAATTAAGGGGGATTGTTCACTCGATAGGGTTGCTGCATAGCTCAACGCCGCCACGGCCAATGCCAGACTGGCGAAGGTCAACACTGGCCAGAAGAGCGGGACACTACCGAAGTGCGCCCAAACCATACGACCCGTGTTGTCCAGCCATCGCACAACGCGCTGCACGGTGTTCACCCCACCCGACCTTGCGAATCGTGCGCATCCTCACGCTCCGGTGGCACAACCGGAAACGTGACGACAAAGGTGGTGCCGCCCTCTTCTATGTTGAGTACCCCACGCAGCTGGGCCACCAGGATACGGATCAATTGCGGGCCGAGCGCGGTTGTGGTGTGGTATGCCACACGGGACGGTTCGCCCGCTCCGTTGTGGCTCACCCGCAACATAGCCTCATGGGACATAGTACCCTCCAATGAGATACGGATGGAAGGCGTCTCCGCAGGTTGACGGTGAGCGTTCCATCCGGACGGGAAAGCGTGCGTGAGGATATGGAGCAGCAGTTCGTGGATCAACAAGGCCAGCGCGACGGCAGTATCCGGATTCAGCACCACGCGTTCGGTGTGAATATCGAACGCTATGTCCTTGAAGGTATTCGGATGGGTGACGTACAGCTGCTGCACCAGAGTGGGCAGTATTGGGGCAATGTCCAAGAAGCGTGGTTCACCCGAGTACAAGAACGCCTTATAGACAGACCCGATCGAACGCACCCGAGCGAGGAGCTCAGCACAGATTTGCGACGCCCCTGGATCAGACAGTGTGGCTATTCGCAATTCCAGCAAGCTGCAGAGGAGCTGCAAGTTGTTATTGACGCGATTTTGAACTTCCTGGATGATCGTTTCCTTCTCGCGCAGCGAGGCTTCCAGTTGTTGGGCAGCTCTCCGGCGCGCCAGCGCATGCAAGATGTTTTCTCCCACCAATCTGGTCAGACGTGCATCTTCTGGGTTCCAGGCATGTTCGGCGTGTAGGGCATAGAGACCAGGAAGCGCTATGATGCGTCCTTCCTGCAAGATGGGCGACCACAAAGCGGATTGGACGCCCGCCGCCTGCAAAAAAGCCCTTTCGGCAGCCGCTTCTTGGGACAAATTGGCCACTTGGGTGACGATGATCGGTTTATCGCGCAGAGCCTCTTTGCGGCACCATGGCAGCTGTTCCAAAGAAGTGATGGTGAGAGCTGAGGATTCGGGTGTCTCCGCCGCACGCCAGGCATAACTCTCCCTAACTGTGGCGCCATCCTCGGCTACCAAGGGCATTATCACCTGATCTGCTTGAGTAAAACGTCCCAGTGCGGCCAGGGCAAGCTCAATCTCCCGTTCGGTTTGTTCAGGGGGGGCGTTGAGAAAGCGCGCAGACACGGTGGCGAGCAGCTCTTCGGCGGCCAGGCGCTGCTGCAACGCCAGCTGGGAGCTCTTCAACTCGCGAATATCGGTGAACACGGACAGGGTGCCAGCAAATTGTGCGCCATTCTGATAATCGCCATTCTGATAATCCACGAGTTCGTCCCTTCCCGTCGGGCACTTGCGGAACAGGGAACGTGTGCTGACCATCACTGGAATGCGTTCGCCATCGCGCGCTTGCAGTGTGGTCTCGTAACGGCTGAGGACATTATGAGGCCAACGATGGCGTTCCGCAGCGATGACGGCTGCTTCCTCAGGCGCCAAAATATCGGACCAGCGCCGCCCGATCAGCTCCGTGACCTCACAACGCAGCATCTGGGCCAGACGAAGATTTGCGAACGTGATCACGCCATCTTCATCCTCTACGGCGATCCCCTCCTCCATGCTCTGCACGATTTCTTCGTTGAAGAGGCGTAAATGACGTGCCTCACGGTAAAGGTGGGCATTCTGGATGGCGAGGGAGGCCGCGGTAGCCAGGAGCTCGACGTGCCTCAGGTCTGCTTCCGTAAAACGGCCAGGTGTTTTATCCATAACCTCCATCACGCCGATCACGCGCTCCTCTACGCGCAGTGGGACGCTTATCATCGAAGCGATACGCAAGCCGGTCTGCTCATCCACCGCCTTGAAATGGCGCGGGTCGCGGCGGACGTCGGGCACGAGCAAGCTGCGTCCAGTGCTGGCCACCCAGCCGGCAATGCCCTGTCCTGGCGCCAGTCGCCATCCCAACACCACCTTTTTGCCCGGTTCAGTAGCGTAGTGACACACCAGCTCCCCCGTCTGCTCATCGATCAGCCATACCGAGCTGGCGACAACGTTCATCTGGTGGCGCAGTGTTTCCAGAATGCGCACCAGCACCTGTTCGAGCTCCAAGCTGGAGAAGAAGGCCTGGCGTGCCTGGTTGAGGCGTTCCAGTCGGGCGTTGCGTTCTCGCAATTCCTGCTCCGTGCGCCAGTGGTGACTCACATCCCGCCCCACTGCTTGAATCTCCATCAGATTGCCCTGTTCACCATATATTGCCGAATAGTGCCACCAGATGCGGGGCGGATGGGGACCCCTGGTGTCCAAACGCGCCTCTCCGTCGGACGCCGGCCTCTTACGGCCGAGTGCCCCCAGCTGCTCGCGCACCGCTGGCCGGTCTTCTGAGAGGATAAACGAAAGGAAATTTTGGCCTAGGAGCTCTTCATCTCGCCGATCCAATAAGCGAGCGCAAGCAGGGTTGACAAAGACAATGGTGCCATCCGGCCGGAGACGTAACACCAGCTCGGATAGAGTATTCACAATGGTGCGATAGCGCGCTTCACGGGCGCTCAGCTGGCGTTCCAGATCAAAGCGCAGAAAGGCCAGCTCAACAGTGGTGCGCAGCTCTGCCGCGGAGAAAGGTTTGACCAGGTAGCCGTAGGGCTCAGTGGCTAATGCCTGTCGCACCGTTTCTTCGTCCGCATAGGCGGTCAGATAGATCAACGGGATGTTGAAGCGCTCCCGGATCTGTTGGGCCAGGTGCACACCGCTCTGAGTGCCCTTCAGCTGGACGTCTATCAGGATCAGATCAGGGTGGGAAGTTTCGAGCATACGCAGCGCTTCAGCGGCTGAAGTAGCCGGGGTCGGCACTACGTAACCGAAGCTCGTGAGCATGACCCGGATATTTTCTGCAACGATCAGCTCGTCTTCGACAACGAGGATAGATCTGCCTGGCATTGCAGGGTTCATCCTTTCCGGTCTGGACGTTCGCCGCGACCACCCATCCTTTGATATGAGCCGGGCGGGCGGATAGGAGTAATGCAATTTTTGCCCCAATTTTTGTGCTGGTCAAGTTTGGTGATGTTGACACCGACCCGCCCCGATTTTTGACACCAGGCGCATTGTTGGCTAAACTTATCGATTGCTCTTTGCGGCCTCAGGAAACACTTCGAGCCCGACCTATAGCAAGGCGATCTTCTCGCTTCTATCTTTTATAAGGAGGCATTGATGGCGGCGACTCATACGACAGAGCAACTGCGTAATGTGATTCTATTGGGACATGGGAGCTCGGGCAAGACCACGCTCTCAGAAGCGATCCTTTTCAGCGCCGGCGCGATCAACCGGATGGGCAAGGTGGAAGATGGTACCACCGTCTCAGACTCCGATGAAGAGGAGATCAGGCGACGCATCTCCTTGAATCTCACCCTGCTCCCCTGCGAGTGGGAGAAGCATAAGATCAACGTACTGGACACGCCCGGCTACCTGGACTTTGTCGGAGAGGTGATCTGCGGTCTACGCGTGGCCGATTCGGGCATCGTGGTGGTGGACGCCGTGGCCGGCGTCGAGGTGGGGACCGAGCTGGTGTGGCAGCATGCCGACGAACATCAGCTGCCACGACTGGTATTTGTGAACAAAATGGACCGCGAAAACGCCAGTTGGCGACGCACGCTGGAACACCTCCATACCAAGTTGAAGGGCAACTTTGTGCCGCTCCAGCTGCCCATCGGCGAGCAAGCCAGCTTCGAGGGGGTGATCGACCTAGTCGAACGCACCGCTTGGATCGGCGACAAGCCACCGAGGGATGTGCCAACGGAGCTCGCTGGTGCAGTTGAGGAGGCGCGCACGGCGCTCGTCGAGGCTGCTGCCGAGAGCGATGATGCCTTGATCGAGAAATATCTGGATACCGGCGAGCTAAGCGATGCCGAGATCGTGCAAGGGTTGCGCGCCGGCATTGCCCAAGGCAAGATCATCCCGGTGTTGTGTGGGGCCGCTCTGCGCAATATCGGCATCCAAGCACTGCTGCACGCATTGGTGCGTTATATGCCACAACCAGCCGCGCAAGTGAAGGTGATCAACGCCGCCACTGGCGAAGAGGAGACCATTTCATGCGATCCCAATGGACCGGTAGTCGCCTTCGTCTTCAAGACGACAGCGGATCCCTATGTGGGCAAGCTCACTATGCTCCGCATGTATTCGGGCACGCTGAAGTCCAACTCATATATGGTCAATAGCCGCACCGGCACCCAAGAGCGCATCGGACAGATCATGAGCATGCGCGGCAAGGAACAGGTGCCGCTGGAAGAGCTGCCAGCCGGCGACATCGGCGTGGTGGCAAAGCTGGGCGACACGGTCACCGGCGACGCGCTGTGCGATCCCACGTACCAGGTGCGCTTCCCGCCCTTCAAATTCCCCGAGCCGGTCTTCGCCGTGGCCCTTGCACCCAAGACTAAAGCCGATTCGGCCAAAATGGTGCCCAGCCTCACCCGCTTGGTGGAGGAAGATCCGACGCTGCGCTGGCGCAACGAGCCGGGCACGCGTCAATTGCTCCTGGAAGGCATGGGCGATGCCCATGTGGAAGCTGGCATTCGCAAATTGGAGCAAAAATTCGGCTTGGGTGTCGTGGCTTCCCTGCCCAAGGTGCCCTATCGAGAAACTGTCACCAAAGTGGGCAGCGCCGCGTACCGCCACAAGAAGCAAACTGGCGGCGCCGGTCAGTTCGCGGAAGTCCATATGCGGCTGGAGCCGGGCGAGCGGGATTCGGGTTTCGAGTTCGGCTGGGAAGTGTTCGGCGGTGCCATCTCTTCGTCCTTCCAGCCCTCGATCCAAAAGGGCATCAAATCCGTTCTGGAATCCGGGCCGCTGGCCGGCTATCCAGTTGTGGATGTGAAGGCCATCGTTTATGACGGCAAGGAACACCCGGTGGACTCAAAGGACATCGCCTTCCAGATCGCCGGCCGTGAGGCATTCAAAGAAGCGTTCAAGCAATCCGGCCCGGTGCTGCTGGAACCAATCATGGAAGTCACTATCATCGTGCCTGAGGAGTTCATGGGCGACGTGATGGGTGACCTGTCGACACGACGCGGTCGTGTGCAGGGCACCGACCAGGAACGCGGCAACGCGATTATCCACGCCGAGGTGCCGCTGGCGGAGATCCAACGCTATGCCACCGATCTGCGCTCTATGACTCAGGGACGTGGCATTTTCACCCTGAAGTTCTCCCGTTACGAGCAGGTGCCGGCACATTTGCAGGCTGAAATCATCGCCCAAGCGGAGAAAGAACGTAAAGAGGAAGAATAACGTCCCCCTATTCTCCGGCAGGTCATGCCGGAAACATAAAAGGGGCAACTCTCACGGTTGCCCCTTTTGATTCGTCAGACAGGCCGAGATCTAGTCAGACTGGACCGTGACCATCACGCTGGTGCCTTTGCCTTCCTGATCCTTGTTGATCATGACGTAAGCTTTATCCTTACCCTTCGTGAAGGTCAACGACACCATATCTTCGAGTGTGGTCTTGCCGTCCTCCGCCAGCTTCCAACCTTGCTTGGGCATTTCGGTTTCGTAAAACTTAGCCGCTTCATCTACGCTGAGCGCCGTCCTGTAAGAGACCATGTTGGGCATCGAGAAATCGATCTTGGCGTCAGTGGTCATCGGGATGTCTTCGCGTGCGCCCTGCTGGGCGAGCGCCTCAGCGGGTGGTTCGATCACGATGGACTGGTTGACGTCGAAGACCTTGTAGGTCATATTGACGGAACCCTTGTCGAACATGGGGTTTTCTTCGTCAACGGAAGCGACATCGGCAGACAGAGAGAAGTTGACGATGTAATCACCTTCGACGGCGAGACACATCTCCCCGCTGGCACGGTTTATTTTACCCAGACCTTCGGCTTGGGGGATCTCCTTCTCGGTAAAGGTATAGTTATAGCACTTTACCTCATCGATTGTCTGCTCAGATGCTCCACCCTTCTCCCTCAAGCGCGCATCAAGACCTGGCAACAAGGTAGCAGGGGTCATCTCCAAGAAATCAGCTGAGCTGATCTCACCGGCGGGCATTTGCATCCAAGCACCAGTTTCGCTCTGATACATCCACGCCGTATCCCCCACTTGGACAAACGAGACCTTGGTGACCTTTTCGGGGTCCATGCTTTCCAGGCCAACGCCTTCTATATGCATCTCATAAGCGGGTGGCTGGCGCACGAAGGCGAACTTGAGATTGAAAAAGCCCTCTACCTGTTTGTCCACTTTGGCGCCGCCCTCTTCCTCAAGAGCTTTGGTGCCACTCCACGAGAGTAACAGCTCACTGCGGAAGCTGTCCAGTTTTTGCAGACCACTAAAGGGAGCTTCCTCCGTCGCTTCCGGCTCTTCCTGTTCGCCTATTTCCTCGGTGGGTTGAGGAGTAGCCTGCAGCAGAACCTCACCTGCCGGGGACAAACGCTCCACCAATTGGGCCGGCTCTGATGGGGGCACCGTCCAGGCCAGCCCCAGCATTGCCAGCACCACAACCCCGACCATCAGCAAGCGCTTTGTTTTCATGACCTCTTTTTCTCCTTTTCTCAAATTCAGGGAGTCGCTCTCAAATCTCAACCCGCTCCCATCACGGATTTTTCGTGCTGTAACTTCACAAAGATGATACAGCATTTTGTGAAGCTATGATATCAGATAAATCAGATCATGCAAATGCCCATCCCTGGCCTGCTCACAGAATAGAAGGTGGACACCGCAGCTTGTCTATCATAGCGCAGGCGGTCGCGACGTGTCGATAGCCATTATGCAGGCTGAAGTTGAGATGACCTGCCAGCAACGCATCAAATGAGTAACCGGCCAGGCGTCGCAAGGAGGCCAATGTATCCGGCACGCTGCAGTCATAGGTGTCCTGCAAAATGATCCTGCCGCCGAAAAAGAGCGCATCTCCGCTTATCAGGTAACGTTGCTCGTGGTCGCTCACCAGATAACACTGATGGTCGTGGCTGTGACCAGGTGTAGCGATGGCCTGAACTGTGTAACGACCGATCCGTACTGAGTCGCCATCTTTCAGCACCCGATCTACTGGACAGGCCCGATAGACATATGTGGGCGGATACATCCCGGCTGCCTTCGCCTGGGGCAGGCAGACCGCCAGCTCGTCACCTGTGCTCAGGATGCGCGCCGTCGCCACCGAAGCGTAGATGGTGAGCTCGGGAACGCGTTCGCGCAGGTGCGCCGCACCCCCTGCATGGTCGGAATGGGCATGGGTGAGAAAGAGATGCGCAATGCGCTGCGGCGCCAGACCATCCTGACGGCATATCTCCAGGACACGCTCAATCCCCAGCCCGGTGCCGATGTCGAAGACGATGTAACCCTCTTCAGCATCGAAGAGGTAGATGTTACAGTCATAAGGGTCGCTCAGGTCAAAACCGAACGCTCCGCTGCCGATGCAATAAAGGTGGGATCCAATGTGCATGCGCCTTTGTCCTCAAGCCAGATTCTATCCGTCCGGAAGCATCGCTAGCTTCTGGAACAGGCGGTTCTGCAACCACACCCAACGCCGATACGCTTCACCCGACTGGGCGGCGCCGATCTCACGCGCCTCCCCAAGGGCCCGTTGCAATCTGGAGCGCTCGGAGGGCACGCGCAGCAGGGTCAGATAATGCTCGGCTTCGGTGACACCGCCCAACAATGGCGCCAGGTCTTCGGCGACAAAGCGCTCCCATGTGAGATCGGCGCAATAGCCGAAGCGGGCAAACGCGAGGTAGTTGATCTCATTGACAGTGCTGAAGGCGCTCACCTCGCCAAAGATGGTAGCGCCCTGCATCCCACTGCGTATCATGAGCTGCATCATCTCAGCGAAGCGCTCGGCGACCGTTGCATAGCGTTCATGGTTCCACTGCGAGCCCATATGCGTGCGCAGGATATTGCGCGGACGCGGCAGCCGCGCCACATGTTCGCGTGTCAGCTGCGCTTTTACTTTGGGCCAGTAGGAGCGATTGATGCAGAACTGGTAGATGGCATCCTCCGGCAATGCTGCCAGCGGCGCCAGCCGGTCCAGGTCCAGGATGTTGTCCCAATAGGCTTCGCACACCAGCCAGAGGTCGTTACGGGCACGCCGTGCGGCGGC
>JASFBB010000102.1:0-2376 GCA_036172345.1 Anaerolineae bacterium | reverse complement strand
CCTGCAGATTGCCGTTGCGGCTCGCGTAGATGATGCGCGAGATCACGTCCTCGCCGCGTTTGATCTGGGCGTTGTATTCCGCCGCCCGCGCGGCGATCTCCCCACTGAGCAGATCCACCAGGTAGAGGCTCACCGTGGTCGTGCCCACGTCCACGGCCGCGCCCCACAGGTGACGCATCGTGTGCCCGGCTACCACGTCCACCAAGCGCGGCGGGCCCTGCGGCCGATCCCAGGTATCCAGTTCCACCACGGCGGTGACCGTCCAGTCTGCCTCGCGCAGCGTGGTGCTCAGCTTGCGCAACGTCGGCAGATCGATGGTCAGCTCAGGGACATCGTACTGGAGTGCCATAGCGCGTTTCAGGCGCGACCAGTCGTCCGTCTGGTCGTCCATCGAGGGGGGATCGAGCGTCAGCGGCAGCAGCTGCATGGGCTGGTGCTGCTTGGGGTCGTAGGCGAACGGCAAGGTGATCTGTGCCGCGGTACGATCCGTCACCAGGCGACGTTCGATGCGCTCCTGCGGGGGGATCGTGGCCGTGACATCTCCTTCGAGCACCGTCTGGCAGGCCAGGACGTAGCCCGCGGCGCGGTCCTCCTGGGTGAGGCGCAGCTCGGAACGGCTGCGCACCGCCTGCCGCTTGTCCACGATCACGGCGCAGCGTCCACAACGCCCTTGACCGCCGCATGGAATGTTCAAATCCAGCCCCGCCTGACGCACCGCCTCAAGGATCAGCGTGCCGGTGGGCACTTCGATCATTTTTCCAGAAGGCTCAAAACGTACCCTGTGGGTTGCGATGGTCTCCTCACCTCCTCAGGCGCTCATCCCCAACGCGTCTTCAGGTAGTTGGGCAGGTCCACCGCTTCGCGTGGCCCCACGTTGATCTCCCAGCCGGGCAACTCTTCTTCGATTTCGCCCAACAACACCGCCACGTGGCCGGGGATGATGAGGCGCTTGTGATTGATCTTCTGCTCGATACCGGTGCCCTTCACCGTCTTGGCGATGCGCTCGGCATCGAACTTGCCAGCCGCCCAGGCGGTCAACACACTCATCCCTTCTGCATCCGCCACCAGCAGCCAACCCGGCAGGCCGCTGCTCTCCACCTCGTTCGCCACCGAGAAGTAGGTGATGGAGAAGTTGGTGGTGATCATCAGCGGGTCGGATGGGCCGGGCTGGTTGATTTCATAGATGCCGGGCAACACCTGGATGGGCTTCTGCGGGTCGGTGAAGAGATTGGCGCGCAGCACGATGAGCGGGTAGGCCATCGCGGGATCGAACTGGTCGAGCACGATGAAACCGGCGTACTTGGCGATGTGCTGCGCGGCGAGGGTGATGTCGTCGTCGGCGAAGGCGATCAGCGGATAGCCCACCTTGCGCTCGTTCTTCTTGAGCGCCAGCCGCCGCAATTGGGTAAAGGCTGCCAGACTGCCGGCATAGTCACGCGTGCCCGGATCGAGCACCAGGTCTTCCACGCCGGCGCCCCGCACCTGTTCGGCCAGATCGGCCAAGGCGTTGAGGTCGCCGTTCGGCGCCAGCACGGCCAGGGGCACCTTGTACTGTGCCGCCAGCTTGGCCATCGCCTGCCAATTCTCCGCGGTGGCGGCCCACAGCAGCGGGGTGGTGCCCTGCGTCGCCTTCAAACCCGCTTCGGCCGTCGCCGGATCGGTGGCCATCAGGATGAGCGGCAAGGGACACGCCGCTTTGACCGCCGCCACCGTCGCCCCGAAGTCGCCGCCGGCTGCCTCTACCGCCACGCCGTCCAGACCCAGCGGCATCCCCACATAGTCCACGCTGTAATCGGCCACTGCCTTGGCCACCTGCGCGGCGTCGGATTGGGTGTCCTTGACACGCACGAACAGCCCAGGCGGATGGTAGAAGGTCTTCTCGTGGCGATGGAGTACCAGCTCGTTGCCGACTTCCAGCTTCTTGGCGTTGCCGGCGAGGGCGATCAGACGGATGGGCGGCGCAGCCGACTCTTCCAACTGGCGCTTGGATTCCTCTTCCACATAGGGGCACAACGACAACTCCGCCTGTTTGGCGGCCAGCTTCATCGCAAAAGCTAGACAGGTGGGATAGCCACACTCCTTGCAGTTGGCATGGGCTTTGACTTCCGGCTTTGTACTGCTAGCCGGTAACAGCTTATAGATTTGCAGGCCGGTGAGAGCCATGGTGGATTACCTCCGTCGTTGGACTATCTCCATAATACTCAACTCATCAGGGCGTTGATCATAGCGCGCACCCGTCGCAGCGACTCGGGATGGCGCAACACAACGATGTCCGCTCCTGATTGGATCAACGTGCTGGTGGTGAGCACTTCCCAGTTGACAGCACGCTTGACATAATCTCCCCAAGCACTTGGAACACCCTCGGCGCACCAAAGA
>JASFBB010000101.1:0-2801 GCA_036172345.1 Anaerolineae bacterium | reverse complement strand
GTTCAGCGTGGCCGCGGCGGCGCCAGCCACCTTGATGATGAACAGGTCGCCAGCGATGCCGCGCCGTTCATCCACCCGTTCGGGTGGCGCCGAGGCGACGTCATCCCAGATGCGCACCGTGCGCGTGGCGATGCCCTCCTCGGCGGCCATCTCAGCGGCGATGTCAAAGTTCATGTTGTCGCCCGCGTAATTGCCGTAGAGATACAGCACCCCCTTTCCCTGGTCCAGCGCGCGGGTCGCCGCCAGGATGACGTCCGGCGTGGGCGCGGCGAAGATGTTGCCGCAGGCAGCGCCGTCGGCCATATTCTCGCCGATGAAGCCGTGGAAGAGGGGCTCGTGGCCACTGCCACCGCCGATCAACAGGCCCACCTTGCCCGGCGGCAGCTCCGTCTTCACCAGCGCGTTGACTCCTTCCAGCTTGCGCACACGGCCGTGGTAGGCCCACACCAACCCTTCTAACAGTTCCGTGACCACATTTCGCGGATCATTGATGATCTTCTTCGCTTTCATCGTCTTTTCCTCCCTCCAACTCTATCTGTGATGTCGAGGATGGCGTTCCATCTTATTATGCTCACCTTCTTTGTCCCCCGCCTGGAGCTTCTGGGGTAGGCGTACGCGTCAGTGTAGGGGGGTGTGGGGGTGGCGGTCTTTGTCGGTGTCGCAGTGTAGGTTGGCGTGCGCGTCGCGGTGGGCGGTGGAGTTGCTGTTTGGGTTGGCGTCGGGGGTGGATATGCGAATTGCACCCGCAAGGTATGTGTCCCCGCTCCACTCACGCGGTCGACATGCACCTGATAAGTGCCCGGCGATGGGTCGAGGAAGAAACAACGCTGCTCGGTTTCCGACGCATGGTGCTCCGGCTCGCACTCAAACTTGTTGGCCGGCAGTGACTGGCTGGGTTGCACGATCAGATCGAAGTCGCGATGTCCTCCCCCCCAGTGGAAGAATAATTGCAGCCACAGTTGGCGTAGGTCGGAGGGCACCTGGAGCATGTAGGTGTGGCGATTCCCCCCTGGGCAGAATCCCCCGTCTGTGTCACCTGGGATAAGCATCTGGGTCTGCTGTCCCAGACAGGGCGCTGGGGTGAAGGGGGCCGTGGTAGACGGTGGTGGCCCGGTCACCTCGTAGGCGCACGTAGCTGTGTTGTCGTTGAGGTCCCGGTCGTGCGCCAGGCGCGCCTCGACCTCGATGCGATGTTCGCCGCTCAAGATGCGCTCGGGCGGCCCCTCAACAGCGAAGGCCGTGGTGTCGCGATCAGTGCGATCTGTATAGAGGGGACAGTACCACGTATTGCATTGGTAGTTAGTGAAGGTCACATCGCCGCCGGAGGCGTTCCGAGGCTCGACCCATTCATTATAGGTGCCCTTGGTGAGGTTGTGCTCCCATACATATTTGTAACCGGAAAGGAAGTAATAATAGGCCAGGCATTTGGTAATACAGGCGTTGTGCAGGCAGCGAGGGTTATGCCCTGCGCGGCGACGGGACGGACTGGCGACAACTGGACATGGATTGTCCCTATGAGCAATAGGCACAGCAGCACTGCAAGGCAGGCACGCCAACTGCATTGTGGCACCATCGCACACCTCCTTAAATCTGAACCTCGAGCCCCTCTGTCGCGACATCTCGTGGTCCGCTTCTAAATGGTGCGCATGTTGTTCCGACTTTTGCACGAGCCAATGAATGATGTCCTTCACTCCTCCCGCGCGCGCCGGAAGCGGGGTAGCACTGTCGCCACATGGTGTAACGCCACCTCGTCCCCGGGACGCAGCGCTTTCAGATCGGCACATCCCTTCTGCCCCGGATTGAAGATGCCAATGCGCATACCCGGCTCAGCATGGCGCCGTTCGACATAGGCCATGCCCACCAGAAAACCGTCCAGCCCAGCAGCGCACGAAGTCACCCAGCCGATCATGCGTCCGCGCGCGTTGACCACCGGATAACCTATCCTAGGGGGTGGCACCCCCTTCTCGTTCATGCGGAAGCGGATTACACTCATGGGGTTGTCCCGCATGCGCGCTATAACCGCTCGGCGCCCCACAAAGAAGGGTTTGTGGAACTTGACGTAAGCGCTGAATCCGGCCGCAAAGGGGTCGATGTCATATGGCCCAGCCAGTTCGTGGCCATATAGCGGCAGACCCGCTTCGGTGCGGGTTGAGTCGCGCGCCGCAAGGCCGGCCGGTTGCACCCCCAGGTCGGCGCCGGCCTCCAGGATGCGCTTCCATAGCGATGGTGTATGTTCAGGATGGACGAAGAGCTCGTATCCCACCTCCTCACCGGTATAACCGGTGCGGGCGATGATCACGTCCAGCCCACTCAGGCGGCCACACATCAGGGCGGTACGTGGCAGCTGTTCCAAACCGAACCGTGTGGAGGTATCGTCGGCCAGACGCAGCAGGATGGCGCGCGACTGCGGCCCCTGCAGGGCGATGTCCACGCGCTGCTGCTCACCCCACCGCGCGTCCTTGAGGTCCTGCAACACGGCTGGCGCTTCGATCACCTTGCTGGGAGCTTCGCGGTCCAGGATGACGGCGCGCTGGTTGACCGCGTTCAACCAGTCCCAATCCTTCTCTGTGTTGGCGGCGTTGACCACCATCAGGTAGTCGTCGGCGCCCAGGCGGTAGAGCATGATGTCGTCGATCACGTGCCCATCCGGGTCGAGCAGGTAGGAGTACTGCGACTGGCCATCCTCCAACCAGGCGACATAGTTAGTGGTCACCGCGTCTAGGAACGCGGTGGCGTGCGGCCCGCTGACGCGCAACACACCCATGTGTGAGACGTCATACAGTGCTGCCGTTGTGCGCGTG
>JASFBB010000100.1:0-2707 GCA_036172345.1 Anaerolineae bacterium | reverse complement strand
TTCATTTAATAAGGACAAGAATTCCTATCATCAGGCTAATCGTTAAAATTAAATTTATTATATCAAACAAATCTAAGGCTAAAAGGGTCATTAAAATAAAAGTTGTTAAAAAACTAACGAGAGCATATTTTTTAGATAGGATGGGCACGGCATGCCGTGCCCATACACACGCGGCAGGGCTGGGGTGCTTTTAGGGGTAGGTTTTTGGGCACGCGATAGCGTCGTCGTGCACCTGCGGTGGCGCGGGTTACTGCCCGCTGGGCTAAAGCCCAGGTCGGGCACTTCAACCCCTGACGGGCTTTCTGGCGGGCGCCAGATCCACTCGGCTTCAGCCCACTTCGGTCGCCAGCCGCAGGATTTGTCCCGCGGCGTTCTGTGGCACACATCACCATTCCCCGAAACCCTGCCATACGAACGAGCGAGCCACTCCCCATGCTCAATACCGAAACTCCCTGGCGATCTCCACGTAGGTGCGGATGTTCTCCGGGTCGCCCTCAAAGAAGTGGTCCGAGGCAGCCATGATGTAACCGCCCTCTTTGGCTGCCGCTTCCCAGATGTGTTCAATCTGCTGGCGGATGATATGCGGGTTACCGCGCTCGAAGCCGGTCTTCTGGTTGAACCCGCCGATGAGCGCCATGGTGTCGCCCAGCGTCTCCTTGATCTTGCGCAGGTCGGCATCCCCACCCATGTCGCGCGGGGTGAGCGTCTCGCTGGCGTCGCAGCCGGTCTGTTTGATGAGATGGAGCTGCGCCATCATTTTGCCGCAAGTGTGGTACACCGTGCGGATGCCGAGCGCGTGCAGCGCCGCGGTGGTCTGGCGGTCGTAGGGCAGGCAGAACTCCTCGAAGATGGCGGGTGAGATGACCGACATGCTGCCATCGCCGCCGCCGTTCTCTAGCATGTCGATGCGCGCGCCACGCAGACTCTCGATGAACTTGAGCTTGTAATCCAGGATGATGCCCAGGAACTCGTGCACCCAGGCGGGGTCGTCGAACGTTTCCATGATCATGCGCTGGCTGCCCACATAGTTGCAGGCATCCTGCCAGCAGCCGCCCTGGTGGTTGAAGATGCCGGCGCGCAGGATGCCCATGTCGCCCATGCGCTCGAAGGCTGCGTTGATGCGCGCGATGTCGGGGCGGGGCAATGGCATGTACTTGCGGATCCAGTGGATCTGTTCCTTCTCCTTGATCGGATACTCGGTCACCCAGGCCATTTTGTCGTTCTTTTCCATCGTCTTGGTCAGGATGCCCTCAGGCGTCTCGATGGTGAACTTGTAGATGGTGGAGATAGCGTCCGACTTGACAATGTCGTAGTGCACCTTCCAGTTGGGGCCGGGCACCAGGTCGCCGGTGAAGTACATGGCCGAGACGAGTGGCTCGTCCAGCCAGGCGAAGTAGAAGATCTGTGCGTCCATGTCGAAATAACGGTAGATCTCGAACTGGTCGGCGCCGTTCATGTACTTGTTCGCCCAATAGTCCATCCAGCCGTGAATGGTGGCGGGCAGGCGATCCGGCTTGCCGCGCTCCAGTGCGGTCAACAGACGCTCGCGGTGGTTCATCTTGGCTCCTTCCACCTCCTATGCCAGCTCATCCAGCTGATCCATTTGGTGCTGATGCCGGGCCTCGTCCGGCAGGCGTGTTCCATTGGCAAGCGGGGAGATGGGCGCGCGCATGGGGCCTGAGGACTTGCGGATCACGATGTCCACGGGTAGCACGATCTCGCGGGGCTCGACCATATCCGGTCCGGCCAGCCGTTCCAGCAGCAGCTCGGTGGCGCGCTGCCCCATCACGTAGGCGCGTTGAGATGCCATGGTGAAGAAGGGGGTGATCTGCAGCCACAGGGGGACGTCGTCGAAACAGACCAGTGCTATGTCGTCGGGGACGCGCAGACCGGCTTCTTCGAGGGCGCGCAGCGCGCCGATAGCGATGAAGTTGTTGGCAGCGAAGAGGGCGGTGGGGCGCGGGGTGCTCTTCAAGGCGCGCAGGGCGTTCTGGTAGCCACTCTCGATGTCATAGGCGCCGTAGAAGACCATTGCGGCCTCGGGTGGCAGACCCGCCTCGGCCAGGGCGCGCCGGTAGCCGGCGACGCGATCGACCGCGGTGGAGATCGTCGGCGGGCCGGAGAGGGTGGCGATGTGGCGGTGCCCCAGCGCCAGGAGATAGGTGACCAGGCGATAGGCGCCCCCTTCCGAGTCGCTGCGCACCACATCCACGGCGACGCCCGGAATCTGGCGGTCTAACACCACCACGGGCACATTCTGCGCCCGGATGGTCAGCACCGGGTCGGCCACACTGCGTGCCGGCACCAGAATGAAGCCGTCCACGCGCTTCTGGAGCAGGACTTGCAGGTAGGCGTCTTGCTTGGCCTCGTCCTCGTCGGTGTTGCAGAGGATGAGGCTGAAGCCGTGGGCGTTGGCGACATCCTCGACCCCGCGTGCCACGGTTGTCCAGAAGGGGTTGGTGATGTCGGTGACGATAAGTGCCAAGACGCGTGTCTTTTTGAAGCGCAGGCTACGGGCCAGGGTGTTGGGCACATAGCGCAGTGCGGCGATGGCCGCTTCCACCCGTGCGCGTGTCTCTTGGCTGACGTAGCCCGAATTGTTGATCACGCGCGAGACGGTGATGGGTGCGACACCGGCCTGGCGGGCCACATCGCGGATTGTCGGGCTCATCGGCGCCGCTCTATCACCACGTGGGCGTGCCGCATC
>JASFBB010000099.1:0-4785 GCA_036172345.1 Anaerolineae bacterium | reverse complement strand
TGCAACAAGCACAGGGAAGCAAGCTACCCATCCAACGCCTAGCCGACCAGGTGTCCGCGGTTTTTGTGCCCTTTGTTATCGGTGTGGCGCTGTTGACGCTTCTCGTTTGGTGGCTGGTTGTGGGTGCGGACTTCACCACAGCGCTCATTCGGATGGTGGCCGTGTTGGTGATCGCCTGCCCATGTGCACTTGGCCTGGCGACGCCCACTGCGGTGACGGTGGGACTCGGACGTGGTGCGACGATGGGCATCTTGTTCCGTAACAGCGTGGCACTGGAGCGTCTCCACACGGCCAGGACAGTTGTGCTCGACAAGACAGGTACTCTCACGGTGGGTCAGCCTGCGGTGACCGATGTTGTGGTGAGTGAGCGAGCGCACAACGTGCTGAGCGCCACCAACACATATGCCCAACCCTTGGACGTTGAATCCGAGCTGCTCCGTCTGGCGGCTTCAGCCGAGGCGGTCAGCGAACACCCTCTGGGCAAAGCGATCGTGCATGCAGCAGAGGAACGTGGAGTGATGCTATCTGCCCCTGAGGAATTTGAGGCTCTGAGCGGCCAAGGGATTGCCAGCCGTGTGGGCCGGCATACGGTTCTAGTGGGCCGTCGCAATTTTATGGAGGATCGCTCCGTCACATTAAACGGTCTAGAAAACCCAGAACGACAGCTACAGGCTGAAGCGAAGACCGTTACATGGGTGGCGGTGGATGGTCAGGCAGTCGGGTTGATTGCGATGGCCGATGTGCTCAAACCTGGCTCCCGCGAGGCAGTGCAACAGCTGCATCACATAGGCATGCGAGTGATGATGATCACGGGCGACAACCGAAGCACAGCACAGGCGATCGCGCACGCAGCAGGGATTGAACGTGTGTTGGCCGAAGTGCTGCCAGAGGACAAAGCCGCTGTGGTCAAGAGATTACAAGCAGAAGGAAACGGCCCAGTTATTATGGTGGGAGACGGCATTAACGACGCACCAGCATTGGCCCAGGCCGATATCGGCATCGCCATGGGCAGCGGTACCGATATCGCTATGGAAACGGCGGATATTACTCTCATGCGCAGCGATTTGAAGGCTGTGCCACAGGCGATCGCGCTCAGCCGTGTAACTATGCGCACGATCAAGCAAAATCTATTTTGGGCCTTCTTCTACAATGTACTGCTCATCCCGGTGGCAGCAGGCGTGTTGTATCCTATCATATGGCTGCCCGGCATAGTACGCGCGCTGCATCCGGTGTTGGCTGCCTTTGCAATGGCCTTCAGCAGTGTCACCGTGGTCACGAACAGCCTGCGCTTGCACAAAGCGCGGTTGTCGTGAGAATCATGGGCGAAAAAGAGATCGATTAGGGAGGTGTGATATGTGTTGCTGCAAAGGTCATGGACATCATAGTTGCTGTTGCCATTGTGGTTGCCACCATAGGCACCACTGGGGATGCAGCTGCGATTGTTGCGATGGAGGGCATCACTGTACGTGTTGTGAAACAGGGGTTGGCAGTTTTCGTCGTCGTTACCGTACACGTGGAGAACGCATTGCCGACTTGGAAGCTTATCTAGCCGATCTGAAGGCAGAAGTGCAAGCTGTTGAAGAACATTTGAATGAGCTGCGGCGGTCGTAGAAGGCTGAAGCGGGCAGCAGAATGACAGACTATGTTACATTAATGTGCCGTGGACAAGGGCCACTTTTTGTCCACGGCACATTTCGTCAGTCGAGGCGGTCTATCCACCTGTGAGAAGCAAAGCGCGAAGAAGGACGACGAATGGTAAACATTGTGCAGGAGTGCGCAGGGAAAATTGTCGAAAACGTGGAAAAAGTGATCGTCGGCAAACGTGAAGCGATTCAGGCCACCGTCATCGCCTTGCTTTGCCAAGGCCATGTGCTCATCGAGGATGTGCCCGGTGTGGGCAAGACAATGTTGGCGCGTGCCCTTGCGCGCTCCATCGGATGCGAGTTCAGCCGCATCCAGTTCACCCCCGATCTGCTTCCCTCGGATATCACAGGCGTCCATATCTTCAACCAGAAGACACACCAGTTTGAGTTCCGCCCCGGGCCGATCTTCGCCCAGATCGTGCTGGCGGACGAGATCAATCGCGCCACCCCGAAGACTCAGAGTGCATTGTTGGAAGCGATGGAAGAACGCCAGGTGACCGTAGATGGTGTGACGCGGTCACTGGGACAACCTTTCCTGGTGCTGGCAACCCAAAACCCTATCGAGTATGAGGGCACTTTTCCGCTGCCCGAAGCGCAACTGGACCGCTTCCTGCTGCGCATCCATCTCGGCTACCCTTCATTGCGGGATGAGATGGCCATCCTGACAGCCCAGCAGTTCGAGCATCCTATTGTTCACCTCGCTCAGGTGGTGACACTGGAAGAGCTGCGCACGGCGCAGGAGGCCATCAAACAAACGCATGTGGAACCTTCCATTCGCGAATATGTGGTAACATTGGTGGAAGCGACGCGTCATCATCCGGATGTCTATCTAGGCGCCAGCCCGCGTGGCAGCCTGGCGCTTTTTAAAACGGCACAGGCGCGCGCAGCGATGCTAGGGCGCGATTACGTCATTCCCGATGATGTGAAAGCGTTGGCGCCTGCCACCTTAACGCACCGTCTAATCCTCAATCCCGCCGCGCGTACCAGGCATGCAGATGCCCACCACATAGTGCACGAGTTGTTACATTCGCTACCTCTACCAGGCGCGCACACACATGTGACGGTGACTTGATGGCAGCCTTAAGACGCAGCTGGATCGTGATCGGGCTGTGGCTGACAAGCTCGTTGCTGGCCATCCCCTTTCCTACTGAGATCGTTAATGGTCACGACCTCTTCCTCAACTTGAGTTATCTCTTCGGCAGCTTATGGATCATCTCCTACCTGTGGGCACGCTTCAGCTTGCTGGGACTGCGTGTCACCCGACGCATGAATACCCCCCGTACGCAGGTAGGCCACTATGCAGAGGAAACCATCACGATTGAGAACTATGGCTTTCTACCCAAGCTCTATTTAGAGGTGCGCGATTACTCTGAGCTCCCGTTCCACCGCGCCGGCCGGGTGCTTAGCTGGTTAGCGGGTCGTAGCCAACGCAGCTGGAGGGTACGCACACTTTGCTACCAACGCGGACGCTTCCGCATCGGGCCTTTAGTGCTCTGTTCGGGCGACCCATTCGGATTATTTCTCTTCCGGCGCGAGATGGCGTTCACAAGCATACTCACCGTATATCCCTTCACTGCTGAGTTGCCTGCCTTCTCTCCTCCAACAGCGGAACGTGAGGGCAACGCCCGGCGACGTTGGCATACATATGAAGCCACCGTTCATGCAGCCGGCGTGCGCGAATATGCCCCAGGTGATAGCTTCAACCGCATCCACTGGCCTTCCAGCGCGCGCATTGGACAGCTTATTGTCAAGGAATTCGAACGGGATACGCTGGCCGAGGTGTGGCTGTTCCTCGATATGGAGCAACATAGGCACGTTGCCCGAGGAACGGGTGACGAAGACGGAGTGAACTTACCAGCTACATTGTACATCCCATCCGAACGGCCAGAAATGCTGCCACTCATCCCGGCCACCCAAGAGTATGCTGTGGCCGTTGCTGCCTCATTGGCACGTCTTTTTCTTCTCGAACACGATTGGCCGCTGGGACTGATCACTTATGCATATGGCCAGCGGCGTACTCTCATCCAGCCGGATCACGGACCACGCCAGCTCGATCGCCTGCTCTCCCTGCTGGCGGTTTTGCAACCGATGGGCGGCACATCACTGGCGCAAGTGCTGGAGATGGAGAATGTCTATCTCACCCGCAACACGCTGATGGTTGTCATCACACCATCCATATACGATCATAAATGGGTGACTGCTGTCCAGCATTTGTGCTGGCGTGGCGTGCGGGCTATGGCGGTGCTCATTGATCCCGCCAGCTTCCTGCCGGAAAGCGTCACGTTCGACGCGGTGGAAGCTGTGCGCGCTGTGTTGCAAGAAAGCGGCGTGCTGTGTTTCATTGTGCGTCTGGGTGACCACCTCCCAGACGTGTTACACTGAGGCTGCCAAAACGGGTCTGACTCGGTGGAATGCACTGTTCCCCACCTGCACATATATTGCAAATCCTCGTGTGCTCTTGTCCTCTTCACTCCATCCAGGCACGGAGAGAGCAGCTTCGAGAAAGTGGGATAAACCGCAACAAGACCACTCTCACGAGGTCTATTTTTCAAGTGTGTGACGTAAGGTTAAATCACCCTCTCAAACTCAAATGAAGACTTGACAGACGCCAATTTTGTGCTATTATAGGAATAGAACAAACGTTCTAATCTCGAAAGCGCAGGAGAGCAAGAACGTGCAACGTCTGTTAGACTATCAGGCGGATAGAATCGAACAGATTCTCCATGCTCACAAGGTCCCTGGTCGTGTTCTCGGAGGTGTGGTCACACCGCGCTGGATCAGTTTCGAGGTGATCCCTGCACTTGGTGCACGTGTTGATAACATCGCACGCCTCTCGGAGGAAATCGCATTATGGCTGGGCAGCCGTGGGGTGCGCATCCACCGCGATGGCGGACGTGTCCATATCGAAGTACCCCGTGAGGAGGGTGACATGGTGCAATTATTACCCCTAATGACCTGCTTAGGCGAGATCCCGCGCCAAACTGCAGTGCTCGGGCTCGATGAAGCGGGCATACCACTCCTATTACGCCTGCCCAGCCCGGACATCTGTCATATATTGGTGGCAGGCACAACAGGCAGCGGCAAAACTGCACTAGTGCGCAGTATGGTGCTCAGCCTGGCGTTAAACAACCGACTGGGCGAG
>JASFBB010000098.1:0-5923 GCA_036172345.1 Anaerolineae bacterium | reverse complement strand
GTTTGGTGTGTCGGAGCCGCGACCGTGAGGGAGCGGTCTGGGCCGCTTGCTGACGCGCGCGGCTCGGTTTGGTGTGTCGGAGCCGCGACCGTGAGGGAGCGGTCTGGGCCGCTTGCTGACGTGCGCGGCTCGGTTTGGTGTGTCGGAGCCGCGACCGTGAGGGAGCGGTTTGGGCCGCTGGCTCACGCGCGCGGCTCGGTTTGGTGTGTCGGAGCCGCGACCGTGAGGGAGCGGTCTGGGCCGCTTGCTGACGCGCGCGGCTCAGTTCAATGTATCCGCGCCGCGACCGTGAGGGAGCGGACACCTCCTCGCCCGCAGCGCCGGGAGAGGGGGCCAGAGGGTGAGAACCCTTCCCGCCACCCCCTGACGCGCGCAGCGCGGTTTATCCGCCCCTACGCCACGCTTCGCCCCACCGCCGCGGTCATCTGCCGCACGGCGATGACCAGGCGGGCGAACTCCTCCGGGGTGAGCGACTGGTCGCCGTCCGAAAGCGCCTGCTCGGGGTGGGGGTGCACCTCCACCAGCAGGCCGTCCGCACCTGCGGCGACCGCCGCCAACGCCACCGGCTGGACATAGCGGCGCACCCCCGTGGCATGGCTGGGATCGGCGATCACCGGCAGGTGCGTCAACTGTTTGAGCACCGGGATGGCGTTCACGTCGAACGCGTTGCGCGTGAAGCGGTTGTCGAAGGTGCGGATGCCGCGCTCACACAGCATGATGCGGTCGTTGCCGTGCGCTAAGATGTATTCCGCTGCCATCAACAGGTCTTCCACGGTGGCGGAGGGGCCGCGTTTGAGCAACACCGGCCGCTGCGTCTCGCCCACTGCGTTCAGCAGGTCGAAGTTCTGCATATTGCGCGCCCCGATCTGCAGCACGTCGGCATAGACGGCGACGAGCGCCACCTTGCGCGGCGACATCACCTCGGTGACGATGGGCAGGCCGGTGGCTTCGCGCGCCTCGGCCAAGAGGGCCAATCCCTTCTCGCCCAACCCTTGGAAGCTGTAGGGCGAGGTACGCGGCTTGAAGGCGCCGCCACGCAACATGTGCGCCCCCGCTTCCTTTACCGCGTGGGCGGCCTCCAGCAGCTGCGCGCGGCTCTCTACACTGCACGGCCCGGCAATGATGGTCAGCCGCGTGTCTCCGATGGTCACACCCCGTACCGCGAAGGTGGTGGACGTGGGGCGAAAGGCGCGGCTGGCCAGCTTGTAGCGCTCGGTGATCGCCATGGTGTCGGCGACGCCGGGCATCTGGCCGATGTAGAAGGGGTCGAGCGGCTGGCCCTTGCCCTGCAGGCCGATGACCACCTGGCCGGAGCTGCGCGTCACACACGTCTGCCAGCCCTTGGACTGGACGAACGCCAGGACGTTGTCCACCTGAAAGGGAGTAGCTTCGGGGTGCATCAGGATGATCATAGGTCGAGCAGGTGGTGCACGTCTTCCTCGCCCGCGTTGTCCTCCTCGCGGGTGGGATGGGGAGTGATCGCCATAGGATAACAACCGAGCAGCTTGACGAAGCTAGCGCGTCGCAAGAGGCCCAGCAAGGCCGCCTCGGCGGCGGGCTCCTGCCAGTGGCCTTCGAAATCCAGGTAAAACAAGTAGTCCCACGGGCGGTTGCGCCGTGGTCGCGATTCGATCTTGGTCAGGTTGATGTTGCGCTCGGCGAACTCGCCCAGGCAGCGGTACAGCGAGCCGGGCTGGTGCGGGGCGTGGCGCACGCCGAAGATGAGCGAGGTCTTGCTGCGTTGCGCGCGTGGCGGGTCTTCATCCCCCAGCACGAAGAAACGCGTGAAGTTGAAGGGCGCGCCCTCGATCTCCGCCTCCAGGATGTCCAATCCATACACGCGCGCCGCCAGCGCGTTGCCGATCACTCCCAGGTCGGGTTGGGGATTCTGCGCCAGCTCCTGCGCGCTGCTCGCCGTGTCGAAGGCGGGAATGGGCTGCAACGCGTAGCGGCTGAGGAACTTCTCGCATTGGGCGAGCGCCTGGGGGGTGGAACGCACGCGCTTCAGGTCGCTCAAGGTGACGCCCGGCGCGGCCATCAATGTGTGGCGAATAGGCAGGATCACCTCGGCGCGGATGCGCAGGTCGCGTTCCAGCAGCAGCTCATAGACGCGCGGCCAGGAGCCGACCAAGGCGTTCTCTACGGGCAGCATGCCCAGCTCCGCCTGGCCGCTCTCCACGGCATCGAACACGCCCTCCAGCGAACGACATGGCAGGGTGGGCGTCTGCTCGCCGAAATACTCAAAGATGGCGCTCTCGGCATAGGCGCCATGGGTGCCGGGAAAGGCGACAATGGGCATCTTGCTTCGCTCCCAAATGCCAGGATAGACGTGCATTCTACCATACCGTGGCGCAATTGCCCAGTAGGGGCACGGGATTGTCGTGCCCCTACCCGCCCCGGGGACGGAGCGGTGGCGTCGCGACGCCGTGCCTCCATCCCCCAAAATAAGCCAAATGCACTACCTATTTTAGTGCATTCGGCGCCCTTCCATGCCATCGCTCAATGGTGTATAATAGAAGATAGAACGTATGTTCTAATAAAAACACACATACGGAAAGGAGATGCCTATGGACAAACTCACCTGTCCCCTCACCCTACAGGCCAGCACCCAGCCGCGCACCTATCGCGCCACCTTCGTCCAGGCCGGCCCGGTCAAAGCTCGCGACCAAACCAGCGCCCACTGGAGCATCCACCCCGACGCGCTCGCCAAGGCGTTCCCCGCTTTCAATGGCCGCGCCGTGTTCATCGACCACGCCCAACCCGGCGACTTGCCCTCGCTGCGCAATCTGGTCGGCATCACTGCCGGCGCACGCTTCAACCCTGTCACCCAGGCCATCGAGGGCGCTATCCGCCTCTACGATCGCGAGGACACCCGCTGGGTCGCCCAGCTTCTCGACCAAATCGTCGTCGACCAGGCGGCCGGACGGGAGACGCCCGATATCGGCCTGTCCATCGTCTTCTTCAGCCGCTCACACCAGACGAAGGAGGGCACACGCATCACCACCGAAATCTACTATGTCGAGTCGGTTGACCTTGTGTTCGGCCCGGCCGCCAACGGCCGCATTCGATCCGTTCTCAGCACCCCTCAAGGAGAAAGTCGCATGGAATCCGCAACCCCTTACCCCACCCATCAAGACGCACCTGCAGACCCTGCCGGCGCTGCCATGCCGGCACCCGACCCGGTCGGCAGCAGCCCGCTCGCTGGCCTGCTGAAACGTGTGGACGCGCTGCAGCAACGCCTCGACGCACTCGTCGCTGCCACCGCCCGCCTTGCCGAGCACTCCGTAGTGACCGGCCTGGGCACGCCACCCACGCCCCAATCCACGCCGCCCTCCCGTCGACCTGTCACGGCGCGCGAAATGTGGACCGGCTTGGATCGCCTGCAAGCCGCCTATGAGCACCTCATGGGCCTGCCGGCACGGGGCGAGTTCGAGCGCCTCACTGGCATCAAGGAGCTCTACATGCTGCTCACTGGCGACCGCACCATGACCGGCCGCTTTAATCCCGAACTCGCCGTGCTGGCCTACAACCCCGAGGGCAATAACGCCGATACCACCACTATGGCCGAATTGACGCGCAACGTCATGAACAAGGTGCTGGTGCAGCAGTTCGACTTGCTCGAAGAATACCGCTGGTGGGAACGCGTCAGCCACGTCCAAGACTTCAACAGCTTGCAGCAAGTGTCATGGGTGCGCATCGGCGGCATCGGCGATCTGCCCACTGTCGCGGAAAAGGCGGAATATACCCAACTCGCCTGGGATGACGCCCGCACCACCGCCGACTGGGTGAAGAAAGGCGGCTACCTTCCGCTGAGCCTCGAGATGATCGACCGCGACGACGTGGGAGCGTGGCGCTCTGTGCCGCGCCAGCTCGCCACCGCCGCCGTGGTGACGCTCTCCAGCACAATCTCCGCCTTGTTCACCGACAACAACGGCGTCGGTCCGCAGATCACCACCGAGGGCCAGAGCGCCTACGCTTTCGCGGAGACATGGGGCAACCTCATCCATCAGCCGCTCACGTACGAGAATTGGCAAACCGCTATCGAGACTATGTACAAACTGAGCCAGCTCAATGTCTCCGGGCGACGCATCGCGGCACGCCCCAAGTTCTTGCTCGTGCCCGTCGAACTCGAGGCCACCGCCATCTCTGTGGTGACCAGCGACCGACGCCCGGGCACGAATTACAACGACCGCGTGCCCACCAAGCGCATGCTGCCCGAGGAAAATGTCATCACGGTGCCACACTGGAGCGACGCTACGTCGTGGGCTGCCCTGGCCGATCCCAACATCTGCCCCTTCATCGGCGTGGGCTTTCGTTATGGCCGCACGCCCGAATTGTTCACTGCCAGCGACCCGAACACGCCCCTGCTCTTCACCAACGATGTGTTGCCCATCAAGGTGCGCTGGTACTTCGCCGTGTCGGTCATCGACCCGCGCGGCGCGATCAAGTCCAACATCTAATCAATCCTGAGGAGTGAGACGCTATGCAATCCCCAATCCGCAACCCGAGATGCGAAACCCAACTCACCGTCACCATTGCCATTGCCGTGTTTCTGCTTGCGCTGTTGGCCGTCCCCGCGCTCGTGTCCTCCGACCCGGCTGCTGCCGGTGGCATCCCGACGCCCATTGCCGACCTGCCCGGCAACTCGCAGGATGCCATCCTGGCGACCTTCCTGGAGCACGACACCGCCACCGACGACGCCGGCGGCCCGGCCGTCCAAATCTTCACCGCCGAGTATTGCTATATGCAGTACATCCTAGACCAGACCAGCGGCAACACGACGACGCTCAAGGTGCAATACTCGATGGACGCCACCAACTGGGTGGACGGCATCACACTCGTGAGCAACAACACCACCGATGACAGCGGCATTGTCCAGGTGCCGGTCTATGCGCGCTATCTGCGCATCTACGAGGACCACACCGGCACAAACGCTCTCACCACGACCGTGCAGGCACTTTGCAAATAGGAGACGCCTATGGCAACCGACATTTCCATTGGCAGCATCGCCATCGCGCCGCTCATCGTGGCGCTGGTGCAGGTGGCGAAGGGCCTCGGCTTCCCGACGAAGTACGCGCCATGGCTCAACGCGGTGCTCACCGTCCTGTTCTACGTTCTGAGGCAGCTCGTGGAAGCCCATCCGCAGATGCAGCCGCCCGTCACCATCGCGCTGAACCTGCTGGTGACCTTTCTGACCGCCGCCGGTATCTATGACATCGGCAAGAACGTCGTTGCCTAATCCGCACGCCCTTCCCCACCCCTCCCTGCGGGCGCTCGTGGGGGCATGGCACTGCTGTGCCCCCCACGGGCGATCAAGGAGAGAGGCCTATGTGGCACATCCCCTACAACCGACAATTCCTGGCTAACCCTGGCCAGAACGACGCCGAAGCGTATGGCGTCCACATCCACCGTGTGCCCAACGCTGCCATGCGTTGCATCGGCGTCCATCACCTCAGCGGCGGGGAGAACAAAGGCAATCACCACATCTTCCTCGATGTGCTCGATGAAGAGGGCACGCGCCTCGCAGGCGCGATCATCCGCTACGCGTGGCAGGGCCACCAAGGCGATCCCCTCAAGGTCCTCTGCGACAAACCCGATGACGAACCCGCCACCAACATCCCGCTCTACCCCGGACAGATCGTCAGCGTCTGGGTGGACACCGGTTTGGTGCACGGCGCTTCCGACCGGGTCAGCGGCATCCACACCGCCCATCCCGACGAAGAACCCGGCAATATGCGCTACCATCATTCCTTCTACGTTGTCTTCCAACTGCGCCTGTCCGAGGCGCCGGCCATCCCGCAGATGCCCGAACAACCTCTCCCACCGCCCGAGCTACCCGAACAGCCCATCCCGCTCGCCGAGGTGCTGCCCGAGCTGCTCGAACGCCTGACCCGCATCCACCGGGACTCGCTCTATATAATGG
>JASFBB010000097.1:0-4753 GCA_036172345.1 Anaerolineae bacterium | reverse complement strand
GATCAACTGGATAACAGTACGCGCAGGGGGATTGAAATCCTTCCAGCTACTGTCAAATAGATTGGCATCACAAGGAGGTTCCTGGCCGGGCCGGCGCAGCTCGTGCACTTCCTGGTAACGGATCGTCACGATGACCCTTTGAGCGCCCGGCGCGTTGAGATCGTAGCGCATTAAATAGCGATAGCTATCCTCGGTCCGTGCGACGATATCGCCAGTAAGGTAGACAAAGTCCAGATCGAAGTAGTCAGGCACTGCTGTGACGCTCCCACTCTGATCCACACACACCTCATTAGGTACAATGCCGATGGCTTTCACCGGATCCCTGAGCCACGGAGATGGATCAGTGGGCCAAGTTGGCCAACCAGGATAATTGTTGTTGCGTGCCAAATCCAAATAATACACACAGAAGGTGCCATAGGGACAGCTCAGTGGAGGGACATGAGGCACAAAAGGAAAGCTAGACACCTGAGAACCGTACCACCTAGGCCAGCTTCTAGCATATGCCACGCGCCCATTTGTCCAGCAGTTTTGAGGCGCCTGGATTTTCAAACGATAAATCAAATGGTGGTATTGGTGAGCGGGAAAGTTGTCCTGTGAAGATGCCCAAAACATCATCGCTAGCACCTGGCTACCGGTGGAACCGCGCACGATAGTGCCCTCACTATCCGGACGACGTTGCATAGGGAAAGGCTCGGTCTGGGCTACGATGTCCACGATTTGCGGCTCCGCCATGTCCCACACGTTGCCGTGGTTAGCACCGAAATCGCCTATCTCTGCCGAAGGTGCTGTGATAATTACGCTTAGAGGCTGTGTCTGTAATGCGTGCGGGTCTTCGGCGATAGATCCTTCTTTGGATAGATCGTGGACCGAGAGCATCTCCGCTTCTCGCTCATAGGATATAGCTTCGACCACACGTTCGGCTTTCCCCAATACCGCTGCCGAAGCAACCATTACAAATACGAAGCACAGTGTCAGAATCCTTAATGGCAGTTTATCCCTCATCATCGCTTTCCCTAGGTATATATAACGGCCTTTTACGTCCACTCCACTTGTCTCTGTATCGCATTATATGGGAAAACACTTATCGTGAGGAATAGGTTAAGGGTACTAGGCTGTATAACACCGCGACTTTCAGGGGTGTATCTTTAGAGGCGGCCGATGTCACGGCGGAGACGCCAGTTGGAGAGTGGGAAGTTGAACCAATGCATTAACGGCGCCAGATCCCTGAAGGAAGCTTTACGATTCGACTGGATGAAGACGCGCTTCCTCAGCGCGCCAGGCAGTCCAGTCAACCCCTGCCAAAGACCTGTCAACGATGCCGTGTCACCTCTAATCAGGGATAGAACGGCAAAGCCCAACTCGAACGCTACGATAAGCGGCAGAAAGAAGATAAGCGCGGGAAAGTGGTAATCCTTTGTCACCGTCCACAACCTATTGCGCGTCAGCAGGCGCTTCTTGAAAGGGGAGCCACGGCCCACAGTGGCCGAATGGGTATGATACACTATAGCTTGAGGCACCAAAAACGAACGCCAACCGCGCAGACGCGCCCGCCAGGCCAGGTCCACGTCTTCATAATAGATGAAATAGTCCTCATCAAAAAGGCCAATATCCTGCAACAATTCTCGGCGCAATAGAGCCGCCGTTGCACTTACCCCGAAAACCTCACATACACCCCTAACCCGCTCCACACGCTCTCCTAGAAGGTTTTGGATGCCGTGGCCGAACACCGAGACCGTCAACCCCGCCGAGTCAACTGTATCGCGCCGATCGTTAAATAAAACAAGTGGGGCAAATGCACCTATCTCCGGATGTGCTTCAGCCGCGCGGACGAGCGCTTCCAGCCACTGTGGCTCTGTTTGGGTGTCGTTATTGAGGAGAACGATATACCTGCCATGTGCTATGGCAATGCCCTGATTGTTGGCGCGTGCAAATCCCAAGTTGTGATCGTTGCAGATCAAATGAACAGTTGGGAATCGCTCGCGGACGAAAGCTACCGAACCATCCGTTGAACCATTATCCACAACAATGGTCTCAAAATCACGATAGGTTTGCGCCTCCAGCGAGGCAAGGCAACGGGCAAGATGCTCTTTGCCATTCCAGTTGATGATCACAATAGAGACCACTGGCGCATTCATAGAGGTGGCTGGGAGATCGGTCAAGCGGGGAAACATCTTACACAGTGCTCACCTTAAAATCCCGGTTGGCTACCACGCTGCCAATGGGGACAGCACCTAAGATTGGAAATGAGTGGCCGAGACCTGACGGTAAATGGATTTTGAGCTCCTTTTTAAAAGGCGACGATACACCTCCACCAGCTGTTCTCCCGCTCGATACCACGAGTAGGAGCTACAGGCACGTTCCCTCAACTGAGACCCTAGCTTCGCCCGCGCTGCCCTATCCATGTCCAGCGCTCCTTCCAAAGCTGCAGCCAGTGCGGTGGCCGAGCATTCCGCCGCGTATATCCCGAACTCTCCTAGATACTCTCGACTGACAGGCACAGGAAATGCCACCGTCGGCAATGCCATGCTCATATAATTCAGCAGCTTGCCACTACCTTCTGTTGCGGAAAGCTTAGGTGCCACGGCGATGTCACCTAGTGCTAGGAAGCGCGGCGCGTCCTCGTATGCTAACTTGCCAGTAAAGGTGAAACAGTCCGCGATGCCCATCTCCATAGCACGCGCCTGATAAAGGGCGTGGGGAAAGCCCATCAGCAGCACATGAAAATCAACGCGGCGATTGGCGATCTCTCGCACGGCTTCTAGCAAGAGGCCAATGCCTTGATATTCAGTCAACAATCCCAAATAGACGATGAGCTGACGATCGAGAGGTATCCCCAACGCGTGTTTTAGCTGTATTTTTTCTTCTCGGGAGATAATCTGAGGTGAAAAGGCCTCAGGATTGACACAGTCCGACAACGGAATGATCTGCTCGGAGGGCACACCAAATTCTTCGTTTAAGAGCTTGGAGGCATGCAAAGAGCTGGTGAGCACGACAGGCGCCGCTCGGTCAATGTGCTGTTCGAGCCAACGCAGCGGGCGATACAATCGGCTATTCGGCCCGCGCAGGAAATGATGATCGATCATCTCCGCTGTCATGCTCCCCTGAAAGTCGAAAACCAAGGGCGCACCCGTCAACCGGCTGAGGAACCAGCCCAAAAGCGCACCCTCGTGCAAATGGGCGTGGATAATGTGCGGTCTGTTGCGCAAGATGTAGCTCAATGACTTTAGACCGAGCATCACGTCTAGGTAAATTTTGTGTCGTGACGACCCCACAATAACCCGATAATTGAATGGTACACCCCAGCAACGTTCGACACGTAACCCGGCGATGTCGCGCCCATTAGGGTACGCCAGGATGGTGACCTGATGTCCCATCCGCTGCAGGACATTCGCTTCTTCCAGGATGCGCACGTGGCATCCGTAGTCCGCAAAGAACATGGTGGGTGCCAGCATTAGGATACGCAATGGTACCCCAGCAGCTGCGGGATGCGCCCCCTGATTGCAAACAATATTAATGTGTCCGTCTGAGACCATCGCGACGTGCCATCGCTGTGCGCACGGCTTCTGCTATCCGCTCAGCCGTGAGACCATACGCGCGCAACACCGCCTCTCCATCCCCAGACTCGGCGAAGGTGTCTTGCACTCCCACTCTCACCAAAGGCACCGGCATCTCAGTGCTCAACACCTCCGCCACCGCTCCACCCAGTCCTCCTAGAATGTTGTGGTCTTCGGCGGTCACAATGCAGCCTGTCTCACAGGCCGCATGCACAATAGCATTGGTGTCGAGTGGCTTGATAGAAAACATATCCAATACCCGCGCCGAAATGCCTTCGCGCTCCAAGATCTCCGCCGCTGCCAACGAACGGCACACCATATTGCCGACCGCTATAATGGTCACGTCGTGACCTTCACGCGCTAAAACCGCTTTGCCAAACTCCAAGTGCAAGGCCTCCTCATCATAATAGATATAGGGTGTATCCTGGCGTCCGATGCGCACATATACCGGACCGATCGATTCTGCGACCATGGGGATCAATTTCATAGTCATCACTGGGTCAGATGGCACCAACACGGTGACGTTAGGAATCGCCCGCATAATTGCGATGTCTTCGATTGCCTGATGAGTGGCACCGTCTGGGCCAATCTCGATCCCTGCATTAGTAGCCACCACCTTAACGTTCAGCCGGGGATATGCAATGCTATTACGAAATTGCTCAACGGCGCGCATGCTGGCAAATACGCAGAAAGTGCTGGCAAAAGGCACCAAGCCCGTGGTAGCCAGGCCAGCAGCCACTCCCATCATATTCCCTTCCGCGATGCCCACCGGAAAATAGCGCTCCGGGAAGCGTTCGCGGAAAAGCACCGTTTGTGTGCCCTTGCCCAAGTCTGCTTCGAGCACGACGACGTTCGGGTGCGTCTCACCGACAGAGACAAGAGCTTTTCCGTAAGCAACGCGGTTATTGGGGATTTTCTCAGCCATGGAGCGCCTCTCTGCATTCCTCAGCAAAGTACCCACCACATCCCAACTCCACCATCGCCTGTTCGAAAAACTCCTTTGTCAATACGGAAGAATGCCACTTCACCTGGTTTTCCATAAAAGAGACACCCTTGCCTTTGATCGTGCGGGCAATAATAGCAGTTGGCTTACCCCGTGTGTTCTTTGCCTCTGCAAAGGCATCCAGTAGCTGTGCCATATCGTGCCCATTGACCTCCAGCACGCGCCATCCAAAAGCACGCCATTTGTCGGACAAAGG
>JASFBB010000096.1:0-5662 GCA_036172345.1 Anaerolineae bacterium | reverse complement strand
ACCGCTTTCCGCCCCGCAGCATTGCCTCAGGGCACGATGATAAATCTCTCCATCCGTCCAGAGCAAGGTCCGAAGGGCGATGCCCTTCACCACCCTTTGGTGCTTGCCACTCCAATGATACGTCACCCGCTCCATCTTTTTGTGTGGGGCTTTGTCATCCAAGACCAAAAGCCCCTTCTCTTTTTCCACGAACACCTGTGCTTCCTGCCATAACGCCTTGGTGTCTAAAGGCTGTCTTTTTAGCAGGCGCGTGAAGGCATCGTGAGCGGGGATAGTGGGGCTTTCTGGTTGGCATCTGGCGGTCTCGGTGCAGGTAAAGGTCTTCTGAGCGGCGATGAGGAAGTGAATGTCGTCAAGGTCATTGTACTTGGGTGGGCTCATCAGCTATCGCCTCTTCTTAATAAGCGGGTCTTTGTGCGCTATATTTAGCATAACGAAGGGGTTCGCAGGCAACTGTGTAACTCCTAATATAAAATGCAAGAAAGCGTAACAGAATCGCATGTCCGCATATAGGGTAGATAGAGGGGCAAGGCCCGCCACAAAATTGGCCACGAGGCTAGCTATAAGAGGCGCAAAACGCGGATGGCAGCACAGCTACCGCGCTTATTCGAAGAGATCTAGGCAACGGTAACCAGATGTGAGGATTACAAAGCAATCACCGGCCTATTGGCCGGTTGGTGGACGCGTAATTCTTTAGCTTGAGCAGCGAGGCGGGAGTTTTTGCCTTCTGCACCAGCGAACCGATCGGGTGAATCCCCAGCAACATCCAGCGTTCACGGAGTGTGCCCGCGATCAACATGCCCACCACTTGACCGGTGTGCTGGCTCACCAAGGGAGAGCCACTGCCACTCCAATACATAGGGGAAAAAGGTTCATCCATAAGCACCCATACGGCTCTGTCATCTGCTGACTGTACGGTGCCGCTTAGGACGCTTTGCCCGCCTCCGTCGCCCCCCAGGCACTTATAAAGCAAAACACGTTCACCCGGCAACGGCCTACCGCGCGGATCAGGCCGTAGCACATACGTCGGATCGACTAGCACATCCGGATGCAACAGAAGATAGTCCATCGTCAGATCGTCACCATCACGCGGCCGGCCAGGAGGGCCGTATAGTGTGTCAAAGTCTACCGTGTGCCCAGATGGTTGGGCACGCAAGCTGATCTTTTCTAGAGGACGCGAGGGATTGCCCGGCATTGCGCTGTGCGCTGCCGTCACACCAAAGGTGTGCCCATCGTCAAGCGTCATCAGAAAACCACAACCCACCATCCGATATTCCTCGTCGCGGTAACGCACCCACTCTTGAAATGCCACGTTGCCACGAGGAAGCTCACCTCGTGGCGCTACAATGGTCGGTGGCAAAGGTGTCGGATCGGGTGGAGGCCCTATTGCCTTGCGTATAGCGGATGCTACCAGTGCAATACTGCTCATTGCTACAGCCAGAGGAAGGGCCGGCGCCAAAACGCGTAGCACAAAACGAATATTCACGCCTTCACGCTCTTCAAAAGAAGCTATCTCTATCGGATGACGTCCAGTTCGCGTCCCACCCGCGCAATGATGGCTAATGCTTCGTCCATATGTTCACGCTCATGAACCGCTGAAAGCATAAAACGGATGCGCGCCTTACCCAGCGGCACAGTGGGATAGGCGATCGCCGTAGCGAAAACCCCTTCCTCAAACAGGCGTTGACTAAAACGCTGGGTCAGCGTTTCATCTTTCAGCATAAGTGGAGTGATGGGCGTTACACTCCGACCAATGTCAAACCCGAGTAATTGCATCTGATCTTTGAAGTAATATGTGTTCTTCCACAGCTTGTTCACCAACTCGGTGCTCTCTTCCAGGATGGAGACAGCTGCCAGACAAGCGGCTGTATCCGCAGGTGTCATTGCCGAAGAGAACAGAAAAGGTCTGGCGCGCTGGCGCAACCACTCGATGATGAGCGCCTTACCGGCTACATAGCCACCCACGACGCCGAACGCCTTTGACATCGTGCCCACTTCGACGTCCACTTTTCCCTGCAAACCAAAGTGATGCACAATGCCGCGTCCCCCATGTCCTAAAACCCCTTCGCCGTGAGCATCATCCACCATTGTCATACAATCAAATTCCTCCGCTAACGCCACCAATTCGGGCAGGGGGGCGATATCGCCATCCATGCTGAACACACCATCGGTGATCAATAGGGCCTTCTGATAGCGGGCACGTTGTTGTTCCAGCACGCTGCGTAATCCGGTCGGATCATTGTGAGGATAGCGGATAATCTCTGCCCGACTCAGCCGACATCCATCGATGATGCTGGCGTGGTTCAACTCATCGGAGAAGATCGCATCTCCTGCACCCACCAAAGCTGGAATGGTGCCGAGGTTGGCGCAAAAACCGGACTGAAAAAGGAGAGCTGCTTCAGCCTCTTTAAAGCGTGCCAGAGAAGTTTCGAGCTCGAGGTGCAATGCAAGCGTGCCAGCAATCGTGCGCACAGCCGCAGGGCCCACTCCTAGCCGCTCACATGCATCCTTGGCTGCTTGCACAAGTCGTGCATCATTGGCCAATCCCAGATAGTTGTTAGAACAAAAATTAAGCACACGGCGACCGTCCACCTCCAACCAGGGACCTTGTGGCGATGCAATTGTTCGAATGGTGGCGTAGAGATTCTTTTCGCGCAACTCGCGGAGAGCATCTTCGATCCAAGCCAGGTTATTTCCCATAAATACCTCCGTATAGCGAATCATCATGTTTTATCTTTGCGCAGAGAGGATGCCATGTGAGGCTGCTGTTGCACACCCAGATGCTGAGCTTTTCTCCTCTTTGACAAACATGGTGTCCTGTAGGATAATTCGCACTTAAGAAGCCCAACCCATTAGCAACAAGCCGATCAACACTAAAAACCCTGAAATTGCCGTGATCGTCAGGCATCCCATCACAGCTAGGGCCGGCACTGGAATTGTAGAAAATGTCTGTTCCACTGCTGATTCATCAGAGGTAACCCTGTGTGCACTGGGGGACATAGGTGCATGGGGTGCAACCGTATGCGGAAGTCGGCGAGGTTTTAGGGCTGGCGCAGGGGCACCACTCTCTGGCGATACAGCCGATGGGATACTCGGCTCGGAAGTTTTTGGAACGGCTGGTTTTTTCGATGGTGGACGCATCCGAGGGCGTGAAGGAGCGGGAGGATGATAGCTCGTAGCACTATGGTGACTGCCACGCAGCACATCCTGTAGACGAGCCCGCGTTGTCTCGTTGAGAGGATTGATCGCCAGCGCTCGTTCCAAGCACATCTGATATTCGGAATCTGTCTCGACAACTGTGCTCAGCCACAGCCAGGCCTGTTCGTTGTTTGGATTGCGTCGTAAGGCTTCGCGCAACCATGCTCGTGCCTCGGCACGACGACCTTGGCGTGCCGCGTAGATGCCTTGTTGCAAAGCATCTATGTCCATTCGGCGTCACTCCCTTAATGTGCTGGTAGACAGCACAAGCAGTCTAATACAGCATGTCCCAACCGACAAGTGTTGTGACAATGTGTGAGCTTACCATAATAATCATACAAATCACTGAGCGCAGGACAAGTTTATCATCTGGGTTATAACCTTCTGCACATTGCTAACGGGTGCAGAAGACAAATTGTGGTTGACTTTGAGGAACGCTTATGCCTGATTCCCCGCAAAGTATCGAGTCTCTTGATCAGCTGGCAGCTCGGGCACTGGCGGAGCTGGAAGGGATATTCGACAGTGAAACATTGGAGCAGTGGCACACCGCCTATCTCGGACGTAAGGGGAAGGTGACCCTTTCGGTGCGCCGCGTTGGTGAGCTGCCGAAGGAAGAACGTCCCGCTTTTGGTCAGCATGCCAATCGAGTGAAGCAACAGCTGGAATCAGCCTATGAAGAACGCGCCCGATTCATCAAGGCCCAGGAGATGGAAAAATCCTTGGCCGAAGGGGCGGTGGATGTAACGTTGCCGGGTCGGCCTGTGTTACGCGGCAGGTTGCATCCCAGCACCCAGACGTTGCGCAGAATCCTTCAAATATGGGCTGATATGGGTTTTCAGGTCTATCGCAGTCGTGATGTGGAAACGGATGAGTACAACTTTCAGCTGCTCAATTTTCCGCCCCATCATCCGGCACGCGATATGCAGGATACTTTCTACACCACACAGCCTGACGTGCTATTACGCACACACACCTCACCCGGGCAGATCCATGCAATGCGTGAGTATTGCCCTCATCCGATTCGGGTGGTGCTGCCCGGCATGTGTTATCGCTACGAACAGATAACTGCGCGTAGTGAGATCCAGTTCCATCAGGTGGAGGGGCTGGCAGTAGGTTACAACATTCGGTTCACCGACCTGAAAGGCACCCTGACCGATTTTGCGCACCGCATGTTTGGCGCTGGCCGCAAGACACGCTTCCGCGCTAGTTACTTTCCTTTCACCGAGCCATCCGCCGAGATGGACGTGGAGTGTATCCTGTGCAATGGCAGAGGATGCCGGTTGTGCAAATACACAGGCTGGCTGGAGATTTTGGGCTGCGGTATGGTACATCCGGTGGTGTTGCAGAACGGTGGCTACGATCCCACTATATATTCGGGCTATGCTTTTGGTATGGGTGTAGAACGTATCGCTATGCTGTGTTACGGCATCGAAGACATCCGTTATTTCTGGGGTAACGACCTGCGATTTTTGGAGCAATTCTCACCATGAAAGTCCCACTCAGCTGGCTGAAAGATTACGTGGACATTTTACTGCCAGTGACCGAACTGGCCGAGCGCTTGACCTTAGCAGGTCTGGAAGTGAGCAACATCCAATATCTGGGCATTGAAGGGGCCGTGCTACCCTGGGATCGCGAAAGGATCGTGGTAGGCCATATCCTGGCAGTCAGACCGCACCCCAATGCCGATCGGCTGGTGTTGGCCGATGTGGATTATGGTGCTGATCAGATTGAAACAGTGGTAACTGGCGCGCCCAATCTGTTCCCTTACCTAGGACAGGATGTCCGCCATCTGAACCTGAAGTCACCCTTTGCATTAGAAGGTGCTGTCCTGTTCGACGGTCACAAGGATGATGGTTCCAAAATGGTGCTCAAGGGGCGGCCCGTGCGCGGCATCATGAATCGCCATATGTTATGCTCTGAGAAAGAATTGGGTATCTCAGACGATCACACGGGTATTTTGATTCTGGACGCCGATGCTCCCACGGGGGCGCCTTTGGCTGACGTGTTGGGCACTGCCGTCCTTGACATCGAGCTGACTCCCAGTATAGCGCGATGTGCTTCTATCATCGGAGTGGCGCGCGAAGTGGCAGCGCTTACCGGCCAGCGGGTGCGCTATCCAGACTATACGCGTTTGCCTTTAGAAGGCCCCCCACTCAGCGGGCGGGTTGTTATCGAGACCGAAGATGCCCATCTCAACCCGCGCTTTTGCGCTGCACTAATCGAGGGCATCCAGATCGGCCCCTCGCCCTATTGGATGCAATTGCGCCTGCGCTTGGCCGGCATGCGTCCCATCAATAATGTCGTGGATGTCAGCAATTATGTGATGCTAGAGATGGGACAGCCTAATCACGCCTATTGGCAAATTCGGAGATGAGCACGCTGATGCCCCCCTGAATAACATTATCTCCCAGGAACATTACAAATCGCTCATCCCCCAAGAAATCGCGCGAGATCTTGACCGCGT
>JASFBB010000095.1:0-18802 GCA_036172345.1 Anaerolineae bacterium | reverse complement strand
AAATCCCCGGCCAAGAAATACATCCATCCCAGCAGATCGCGCGCAGAAGCGTTCTGGGGTGCCATTTGGGCAGCCGTCTGGGCGGCAGTCAGTCCGCGATCGGCAACGTGCCACAAGCACCTCAAGACTTGAACATCCGGATGACCTTGGCACGCTTTTATGCGGATAGCTTGTGGCACGTTGCCGATCGCGGACTGACTGCCGCCCAGACGGCTGCCCAAATGGCACCCCAGAACGCTTCTGCGCGCGATCTGCTGGGATGGATGTATTTCTTGGCCGGGGATTTGGAGCAAGCGCGCCTCCACCTGCTCAGTGCCCTCATGTTAGATCCACAGCAGGTCAGCACATACTACCATCTTGGTCGATTCTATCTTATCCTTGGGCTTCGAGAACACGCCCGATCAGCCTTCTTGCGCGTCGTGGACCTGGATAGCACAGGGCAGCTACGGGCACGCGCGCTGGACCTGTTATCAGGTGGCAATTAATTCGTCACCATTACGCTGCCGATTCGAATCGCGCTGCCGAGAGGTTGCATTGTGGGATAGCAGTACATCCCCACCCAAAGATGGTATATCTCTAACCGATCGGTAGAGGGCAATGTGATCGTATGCGCATCCAGGAGCTGCTCACCTCGTTTCCAGAGGGAAGTGGGGTAATAGACACCACCCGGAAGATGATCGCTCTGAGCGACGAGATTGCCCTGATCGTCCACTACGTGCACATAAGACGTGTAGTTGTGTAGGAGCGATTGCAGTGGTTCCCAATAAAGTTGTAGCGCCAATGTATCTCCGGCCCGTGCTATGGTTGTCGGAATGTTATAGCCCATCAAACGCACCTGGCTATCCAGCCGGGCATCTATAAGGTGCATAGGTAATCGAGTTGCTGCCCGTCCCACCACTCGTACCAACGGGGCGAGCCCTTCCTCATGCTCCAACTGCACTTTTATCTCTAATCCTGGCATCGGTTTGATCAGAAAGACTGGCCTGCCACTGGCAATTGCCTGGTCCAAGACTCCACCGATATCCCTGTAGCTCGGTTCGTTAACGATGCGGGGAAAAAGCCCCAGCAAATCGCGTCGTTGACCCTCCACATACTGGTAGTACCACAAGGGCATCATCTCATCGCGATCATTGCTGATCAACACGGCACCGGACGGTATAGGACGCTCCAGGATGGGGCGCCACATTGTCTCCGCCGTCACGTCGGAAGAACGATCAACTTGAGGCAGGTGTTGCGTAAAAAGCCATATAGGAAGCGCCATGCTGAACAGAAGCATGGCATATCCTGCCCAACGCGTGCCCACTCGGGCTACCATCTCCGCAAGAGTGACCAGGCCGATGCCCACCCAAAGAGTCACCAGCAGATAAGAGGGGATGTAAAGCACCTCCACATCCCCGATAACATAGATGAGGTTAAAGAGTACTCCGACGGCATAGCTGAGCGCGGTCAGCGACAACCATGGCCATTGCCGCATCCACACCATCCGGGCCAATCCGAGGAACGCCAGGCAGATACCCACCAGCCCGAATTGCCCGCGCAACAATTCCGTCACCATTGCCAGACGCGTTGTCCAGCTCGGTACCGTACCCCATAAATCGGCACCAAGGCGCAGGTTTTCTGTGAAGATAGCCCCGGTTATGTGATCCAATAATCCTTGCCCAGTATTTTCATAGAGCACCAGCTGCTGTTCCTGGCTCAGAGAAAGGGTTGTGTAAGGCACATGGGGAGCGCGCAGTGGCAGATACAGATAGAGCAGCGAAGGAACCAGCACACATACCACCCCAATCATCCCCTCACGCCACAGGACGTGTGTACGAGGCAGCGAAACCGAAGTGGCTTGGCACCCGCTCTGTCTCAACAGCAAGGAACAAACGAACATTCCTGGCAACAATGCCAGGATCGTACGGTGATGGGTCAAAGCGAGCCCAAACGTGAATGCGAGCACCATGATACGACCTCGATGCAGTGGTGCCCGTGTCCAATGTAAGAAGAGAAGAAGCACCAACACCACAAAGAATGCGTTGAGCGTGTACACTTCGGCGATGACCGCTTGCCCCCAGAAGGTCTGGGAGACAGCAAAAGTGGCACTGGCGATGCTGGCAGCCGTCTGCGTTAGGATGCGGCTACGTTCGCCGATAGTGCGCATTATAAGGCTTTGCATCAAAAGATAGCTTATCCCGACGGTCATGGCCGCCCAAAAGCTGGAGAACAGATTCATGCGATAAGCGACATTCCCCAGCGGCAACAGATGACCCCACAGCCAACCGAGCAGCACGTAGAGGGGGTAGCCGGTAGGGTGGGCGATGCCGAGGATGTAGGGCACGAACTGGAACTCTCCGCTGTCTCCAAAAAGCAGGGAAGGAGCGCACGTGCGGACGTATAAGGCTGCGCTGACACCCGCTAAAGCCCCTGCGATCAAAAGGTCCCATAAGGCGAGGACGGATAGCGAAGGATTGCCATCATGCGCGACGGAAGGATCTGAAAAATACCTCATGGCCTACATTATAGCGATGTGCGTCCAGTGCTCAACCTGGGGATAGCGGCGGTTAGGGATTATCCGTCGCGCACGCACCTGTGGCCACTAGGACAACGATGGCGCCGGAATTGTCCTCCACACGCACGTCGTTGATGCGCAGCTGCAACCGGCCACTATGGGCAGCTTGGAAGGTCAATGCGTTGCCCACAGGAAAGGCGGGGGTTTCACCAATGCGCGCGATCAAGCTGGCATGCAAAGCTGAGATGAAATTGGCTGGGTCGTCCGGGTCGGGACTGCACACAGCCGGATCCACATTGACACATCCTCGTCCGTCCAGACAGAATCCCGTCCAAGGGCACCAGCGTCCACACACATAAGCGACCCTCACTGTTTCGCCACGAGCTACGTTGATGCCGGTATCCTGCCACGAGGCGTTCGCTTGTACTGCCATCAGGGTGAGCGTCGCCCGAGAAAGGGTGGGTGTTTGTACGGTCACAAGGTCGCGGACACAGGTGCAGCTCAGAGGCGAAGAGGACAATTTAGGGACAAGGAATAAACCAGTGGTGCCCAGCGCAATCACCAATGCCGCAGATATTGCCGCACCGAGAATGCAGCCCGCAAGGAAAATCCCGGCAAGCGCAATACACCGCAGCCCGAGCGAATCCTTCAAAGCGCTCTGAGCCCCCTCTGCGCGAAGAAGGATGCACATATCCTACCACTGAGCAATTAACCATGCAACCTGGGAAAACTATATCCAACGGTGCGCATCGGTAGCACTTTGCCTGAGCTATCCTGCTTCCGTGCCTCTATTTGCCCGCTTGCAATAGCACGCTATACTTATCGGTATAATGACACGAAAGGGAATAGACTGATGCGTATATTGATTACCGGTGGCGCCGGTTTTTTGGGCTCTCATTTGTGCGATTATCTGCTGGCACGTGGCCACGAGGTGATCTGTATGGACAACCTCATTACCGGCAGCACGGCCAATATCGCCCACTTGGCCGGCCACGAGCGCTTTCTTTTCATCAAACATGATGTAACTAACTATATCTTTATCGAAGGGCATCTGGATGCCGTGCTGCATTTTGCCTCACCGGCCAGCCCGATTGACTATCTGGAATATCCTATTCAGACGCTCAAAGTGGGTGCCTTGGGCACCCATAAGGCGCTTGGACTTGCTAAGGATAAAAAAGCGCGTTTTCTGTTAGCTTCAACTTCCGAAGTATATGGCGACCCGCTCGTACATCCCCAGCGCGAGGACTATTGGGGCAATGTCAACCCGATCGGGCCGCGTGGCGTATACGATGAAGCGAAACGTTTCGCCGAAGCTATGACCATGGCCTATCATCGGGCACATGGGGTGGACACGCGCATCGCGCGCATCTTTAACACTTATGGACCACGTATGCGCCTCAACGACGGGCGTGTGGTGCCCAATTTCGTTGCCCAGGCGCTGCGTGGCGAACCGCTCACCGTCTTCGGAGATGGCAGCCAGACGCGCAGCTTCTGTTATGTGAGCGATTTGATCGAAGGCATCTGTCGACTGCTTGAGTCAAACGTGACCGAGCCGCTCAACTTAGGCAACCCTGACGAAATGAGCATCTTGGAATTCGCGCACAAGATCATCACACTGAGCGGCAGCCGTTCATCTATCGTTTTTGTGCAGCCGGAAGACGTGCGCGTGCGGGATGACCCCAAAGTGCGCAAACCTGACATCACACGCGCGCGCACTTTGCTGGGCTGGCAACCTCAGGTGAGCTTAGAAGAGGGGCTGCGCCGCACCATTGAATGGTTTCGCACCCGCATATGAGGGAAGGAAACGAACACAGGTGTTATTGAGATGTGCCATAGCGGGGTTCGCCAAGACGTTCATCTGGCAAGGCCGCGCTTTCCGGCGATCCGCCTGGCTGAGCTCGACGCGGTGGATAGCATAGCGAAATTCACAAGGATGGGAATGATCGGTCCGTGAAGGTCAGTGTCATCGCCACGGTGCTGAATGAAGGTGTGAGCTTGCGCCGTCTGCTCGATTCGCTCGCCGAGCAGACGCGCCCTCCCGATGAAGTGATCATCGTGGATGGGGGTTCGCGCGATGAGACTCTTTCTATCCTTCGATCTGCCTCGCAAGAGGGTCTTCTGCCGCTGCGCGTGTTGGTCGAACCAGGTGCCAACATCTCACGCGGACGCAATGTGGCGATCGCAGCCTCCTCTGGTGACGTGATTGCCAGCACGGATGCCGGAGTACGCCTCTCACCCAGCTGGCTCGCTGCATTGATTGCCCCATTTGAGTCCGACTCCCCTCCTCAGGTGGTCTCGGGTGTCTTCGTACCCGATGCGCAGACCACTTTTGAGATCGCCATGGCTGCCACGGTATTGCCCACCCTGACGGAGATTAAGCCGGAGCGCTTTCTGCCCTCAAGCCGCTCCGTGGCGTTCACCCGTCGAGCATGGGAAACGGTAGGCGGATATCCGGAATGGCTGGATTATTGTGAGGACTTGGTCTTCGACTTGCGCCTGCGGAATCGCTTTCACCCGTTCGGTTTCGCTTCGGAAGCGATCGCTTACTTCCGGCCGCGCTCCAGCTTGTGCAGTTTCTTCCGGCAGTACTATCTCTACGCGCGGGGGGATGGCAAGGCAGATCTATGGCGCAAGCGCCATCTGGCGCGCTATCTGACCTATCTTGTGGTATTGCCCTTATTGGTGTTGCTTGGTTGGCTGGCAAGTCCCTGGTGGTTGCTGGGAATAGTGGCAGGCGCAGCAGCATATCTCTATGTGCCCTACCGGCGCCTGCTGCCGTGGCTGCGATCACTGGCTTGGGGTGGGCGCATCCTGGCTCTTCTGTGGGTGCCTATCATCCGCATTACAGGGGACGTTGCCAAGATGCTGGGCTACCCGGCAGGATTGGCCTGGCGATTGAAACGGCTACGCCGACATCCTGAGCTGCGTTGGCGTTGCACGTTAATCTGATGTTATAATGATGTTATCGCTATGCACCCTATTTCACACCAAGGAGGGGAGGCACAATGATGCAGGGAGGACTCAGTGTCGGGGACGGGTTCAAGTTTGGATGTGGTTTTATGCTGGCGGGAATAATCGCCTGGATTGTAATCGCGATTATTGCGCTCGTTTTGAGCCTCGTGTTGGGAGCCGGTATGGGGGCTATGCTCCCCTTCCTACAAAATACGATGTGATGGATCCGCTCGCCTCCATCGCACCTGGTATTGCGGGCACAATTGAATATGTGGTAGATGAAAGCGCCACAGCGCGCAGCATGGTGAGCGGGACAGTAGAGGTTCTGGGCACTCCTGCCTTAGTGCGCCTGATGGAAGCTGCCGCCGTGCAAGCGTTGGAAGGCCGCTTGCCACCTGGCAGCACCACGGTGGGCGCTTATATCGCTGTCCATCACACAGCACCCACACCAGTGGGTATGCGTGTCTGCGTAACAGCCACTGTAAGCGCGGTGGAAGGAAGATGGATCACTTTCGATCTCGTGGCGCACGACGAGGTCGAGCAGATCGGCCACGGCACGCATCAGCGCGTCTTGGTCGATATGGAGCGCTTCACCACCAACGCGTTGCATAAACGATCCGGCTGAAGAGGCTTTCCGAGAACAGCTCAGCCACCAGCAGCCGGGCTCAAGATGTGCAATGTGTCCCCATCGCGCAGACGGTGGGATGCCAGTGCCACTTCAGGTACCAGGCGGCGATTCACGAAGAAGTGGTAAGGCAGACCACTGCGCGTTTTGCCGCCGGGCGGAAGCTCCTGCGCCAGCTCGGGGAAACGGACGTAGAGCTGGGCCAGCGCGTCGGCCAATGTAGCGGGTTCGTTCAGCTCCAGGCCGATCTCACTTTGCACAATTGTCTGCTGTAGCAGCTCCCCGAGTTTCACGGTGATTCGCACGGCACCACTCCCACCACAGGAGAGCGCTTACCAACAAGCAGCCCCCTAATGCCGCCCAAGCTCCCCAACCTGGGACAACTGGAGATGCATAAGCTTGGGCGATGGCTTGTTGTACCTTCGCGAACTGCCACAGTGCGAGCGACGGCGCTGCTATCCATCCGAGGGATAAGAATGCAAGCAAGTAACGTGGCACAGGCCAGCGCGACCGCCAAATAACAGCCGACGCCAGGCATACAACGCATCCCACAGTTTGCACCCGGAATTCTTCCGAGATGAGCACACTCGGGCTCCACACTGGGGGCAGCAACAACAGGGCAAGGGGCAGCACCGCTAACCGAGCGAGCACGCACAGCCAACGTGGCAAACCTGGCATAACAGAGCCGAAAACGAGCGGCGTCCCCAAAGCCACGAGGAACAGAGGTGCCAGAAAGAGCAGCCGTTGTACTTCCAGGATGCCGCTGCGCACCTCCGGCAGAAACTTGACAAATTCCGCCAAGTCCGGAGCTGTGAGCACTAGGGCGGCTGCCGGGCGCTCGACCCATGGCGCCCAGGTAGCACCGCTAGCGGCCAGCATCCACCCTATACCGAACGCCAAACGCCTGGCCCACCATGCCCACGAAAGGTGAGCTCCCACGCTGTCCGATATCTTCTCTTGGTCTAGGAACACAGGATGAGTGACGCTTACCCCCAGGTCTGCACCGCCTCTGGAGTGATGCGCACGATCACGCGTGTTTCACCCGGCTGGCGATATGGATATTTACCCATTCCCAAATACTTCTTCGCTCAGCTCAGCGCGCCCACGCGCCTGAATGTAGCGATAGGGATGCCCGGATCCGAAACCACCAGTGCCATGCGCCCAATCGTGGCGCAAGTTGCGCTCTTTAACACGCCCCTTGGCCGTGTTGAAGATCACATAAGTGCCGTCATAGTCTACCCAAACCGGTGTCACCTGAGGAGTTCCATCGGACATAACGGTTGCTACATAGCCAAAGGCTTTCTTCTCCTCACTGAACAAATCGCGATATTGCTCCGGTATCGGTACCGTCATTGTCTTTCCTCCTCTCCACACGAATAGACATCACCGTTTGTCCTCTTTCTTGGTGTGTCCGCGGAATACCAGGCGCAATGGTGTGCCCGTAAAATGATACAGCTCGCGAATGCGATTTTCAAGATATCGTTGGTATGAAAAGTGCACCAGCTCGGGGTCGTTAACAAAGAAGATAAAAGTAGGTGGATCCACCTCCGCCTGGGTAGCATAGTAAAAGCGCAGCTGTCGCCCGCTGCGACTTTTTGGCGGATGGCGTGCGACTGCATCCTGCACCAACTGGTTAAGGTCGCTTGTTGAGATGCGACAGCGGCGCTCCCTCCAAACCTGAAGTGCTACCTCGAGCACCTGGTGCACGCGCTGTCCGGTCAGCGCCGAGACGAACAACACCGGCACATAGTCCATAAAACCCAACGTGCTGCGAATCTGTTGCGTGTACTTCTGCATAGTATGGGTATCTTTATCCACTGCATCCCATTTGTTGACGACGATGACTGCGCTCTTCGCCTCTTCAAGGATGTAACCGGCGATGTGTTGATCTTGGGCGGTTACCCGATCGCGTGCATCCAGGACCAGCAAGCAGACATCTGCACGGTTGATTGCTTTCATTGTACGCAGGACGCTGTGCTTCTCGACCCCAGGTGCAATCTTGCCACGTCGGCGGATGCCAGCTGTGTCGATCAATACGAGCGGCTGCCCGGCAAAGTGCACCATTGTATCGATGGCGTCGCGGGTGGTGCCTGGTACTTCGCTCACAATAATGCGTTCCTCGCCCAGCAGCCGATTGAGCAGAGAGGATTTGCCAACATTAGGCCGCCCGACAATGGCAATCTGGGGACACTCCAGAATAGTCTCATCTTCTTCTGCGGGCAATGCGCCGGACGAGGCCAACGCCTCCACAATGCGTTCCAGCAGATCGCCGGTGCCGAGGCCGTGGAGGGCACTGACAGCAATCGGCTCACCCAATCCCAACGCATAGAATTCGACAGCATCGGCGCTCCGACGCGCGCTATCCGCTTTGTTGGCAACCAGCAATACTGGTTTGCGACTGCGCCGCAGCACGTTGGCGATTTCCCGATCATCCGGGGCAAGCCCTACTTCAGCGTCTACTAGAAAAACAACCACATCTGCTTCATTAATGGCTACATATGCTTGACGACGCATTTCTTCCAGGAAAAGACCGCTCTCCACACCAGCTGTCTGACCGATTGGTGGAGGCATTCCATCCTGCGCGCCTCTGCGTGGGTGCTGCGCCGCTCTGCCCGAGGCGGTTTCGACCGCCGTCAGTCCACCGGTATCCACCACCAGGAAGGACACGCCACCCCACTCTGCGGTGGCATACAAGCGATCCCGGGTAGTGCCAGGAAAATCCTCCACAATGGCAATGCGCCGCCCCGCCAAGCGATTGAACAGCGTGCTCTTGCCGACGTTAGGTCTCCCCACCAGGGCAACGACCGGTTTGTTAGCTGCCATCGTTATCTCCATTTGCCATCGCTACCCACCACAGCATCACAACACCCAGACGATCGACTTACCGAGCTCCAACCGGTTCACCATCGCGCTGATCTAAGGCCACCAAGGAGCGCAACACCATTGGCAAAATGCCGCCATGGCGATAGTATGCAACCTCGAGTAGTGTGTCGAGGCGACAGACCATCTCAATCGAGTGCATAACACCGGTATGCGGATCTCGTATATCTACCTGGATCGTCTGTCGCGGCTGCAGCTTTTCATCTAGGTAGATATCGTAAATCTCGCGCCCTGAGAGATTCAGGATCGCAGCACTCTCTCCTTCCTTGAACTGAAGCGGCAAGACTCCCATGCCTACCAAATTGCTGCGGTGGATGCGTTCGAAACTCTCGGCTAACACGGCACGAACTCCAAGTAGAGACACCCCCTTAGCTGCCCAATCGCGGCTCGATCCGGTGCCATATTCTTTGCCGGCCAGCACCAGCAACGGTATACCTTCGGACTTGTACCTTTGCGCTGCATCGTAGATGGTCATCACCTCATTGCTGGGCAGGTAGGTGGTCCATCCTCCTTCACGGCCAGGCGCCAGCTGATTCTTGAAACGCACATTTGCAAAGGTGCCCCGCATCATAACGCGATCATTGCCGCGCCGCGCACCATAGCTGTTAAATTCAGCGGGTGGCACACCCATCTGGATCAGATACTGTCCCGCCGGGCTGTCCACAGGGATCGAACCGGCAGGCGAGATGTGATCCGTGGTGACACTATCGCCCGCTTTTACCAGCACCCGTGCACCGAGGATGGGAGAAAGTGGCGGCACCTCGCGTGTTAGACCGATGAAGAAAGGTGGCTCCTGAATGTAAGTCGATTCAGGATCCCACTCATACAACATGCTGTCGGGCACAGAGAGCGAATTCCAAAGCGGGTTCTCATGTTCGATACGCGCATAGGTTTTACGAAAATCTTCCGGCGAGAGAACGCGCTCCATCAATGCGGCAATCTCGGTATGTGACGGCCAAATGTCACGTAGATAGACTGGTTGTCCTGATGAGTCGCGTCCTAATGGCTCGCTCAGAAGATCGATGTCCACGCGTCCCGCCAGTGCATAGGCGACCACTAACGGTGGAGAAGCCAAATAATTTGCCTTGATCGCTGGATGAATGCGCCCTTCAAAGTTGCGATTGCCACTCAGCACGGCGACCACGACCAGCTCGCGTTCGGCGATCGCTTGGGCCACTGCCTCAGGCAATGGTCCGCTGTTGCCGACGCAGGTGGTGCAACCATAGCCCACCGTATAGAAGCCCAGCTGCTCTAAATAGGGGGTCAGGCCCGCTTTATCCAGATAGGCACTCACCACCCGCGAGCCGGGTGCCAAACTGGTTTTCACATGAGCCGGGGTGCGCATGCCCTTCTCAACTGCCTTCTTTGCCAATAGCCCTGCCGCCAACATGACGGAAGGGTTACTGGTATTGGTGCAGCTGGTGATAGCAGCCAACACCACACTACCATGTCCGATGCCGTCCTTACCGGCACAGCCGCGTGCCAGTGCTTCCTCTGAGAGACCATAGCCACGTTGTTCGGCAGGGGCACGCAAAACTTGATGGAAGCTGCGGCTCAGCTGCGCCAACGGCACGCGATCTTGGGGACGTTTGGGTCCGGCCAGACTGGGTTCCACCTGCCCCAAATCGAGCTCCAACATGTCACTAAATTCGGGCTCGGGCGTCATATCGCTACGGAACAGCCCTTGCTCTTTGCAATAGCGTTCCACCAGGATGATCAACGTTTCCGGCCGTCCGGTCAATCGCAGATAACGTAGGCTCTCTTCGTCCACGGGGAAGAAACCCATCGTTGCACCATAGTCGGGTGCCATATTGGCGATTGTCGCCCGGTCGGGTAAACTGATCTGACTCAACCCACTTCCACAAAACTCGACAAACTTGCCGACCACTCCTTTCTGTCGCAGCAGCTGGGTGATCGTCAAGGTCAGGTCCGTGGCGGTGACGCCCTCACGCAGTCGGCCCACTAAACGAAAACCGACCACCTCCGGCATCAACATCGAGATGGGCTGTCCCAGCATGACCGCTTCTGCTTCGATACCTCCCACCCCCCAGCCCACTACGCCCAGACCGTTGATCATCGGTGTGTGACTGTCGGTGCCCAGGCAGCTATCTGGGAATGCCACCATCCCATCCGAAGTGTTCTGTAATTGGACCACTGGTGTGATATATTCCAGGTTGACTTGATGGATGATCCCGCTTGCAGGTGGCACAACGCGAAAATTACGAAAAGCGCGCTGCGTCCAGCGCAAGAAGATGTAGCGCTCGCGGTTGCGCTGGAACTCCAGCTCGACATTGCGTCGCATCGCATCCGGGCTGCCGAAATAATCCACTTGCAGCGAGTGGTCGATCACCAGATCCACCGGCAAGATGGGGTTGATTTTCTCAGGATCGCCTCCCATACGCGCCATCGCTGAACGCATCGCCACCAGATCCACCACGGCCGGCACACCGGTGAAATCCTGCATAATGACACGGGCCGGCCGGAATGGTACCTCAACCAGGCGAGGTGCGTGCGCATCCCACGCCGCCAAGTTGATGACATCTTGCTCCGTGATGGCAAAGCCATCGCACTGACGCAAAACGGCTTCCAGTAACACTTTGATCGAGAAAGGCAGACGCGAGATAACACCCAATCCTCGCTTTTCCAATACTTCCAGGCGATATAGCCAGGCACTCCCTTGACCAGTATCAAACTTCGCGCGTGCACCGAATGGATCGTTGATAGATCGTGTCATAGGTCGGTGTGTGTACTCCTCTTTCATCACGGCAGGATAGGTGCGTTAGAGACCAGTGGTTGGTGTAGCCTCCCACAAGTAAAACACACTGGCGATACTATTGTACTCGGACAATCATCCCTGTCCAGCTGCCGAAATCGTGGATTCCACCGCTCTCGAAAGCCGCTCTTCAATTGCGATTTGGATAATCCGAGTTCTTGGGTTATGATACGCGAAGAACATGCTAGAAGCGGGGAATCCATAGCCGATGAGATTGTCCACATGGGTGGGCCTGGCTGCGGGAATATTGCTCCTTGGGTGCACAGGGTTGCTGAGTTGTTCTGCGAAGGCCGCTGCACAGTCACCAATCGTGCTTGCCAGCCTGACCGTCGCGTTATGGCCGGAGTACGATCGTCCGGAGGTCTTGGTCATCTACCAAGCTGAATTAGCACCGGAAGTGTCTCTGCCCGCTACTGTGAGCATTGAGGTGCCGGCGAGCGTCCAACAGATGCACGCGGTTGCTTACCTGAATGAGGACGCCAATGCGCTCATTAGCCTGGATGCGTTCCGCCTTGAAGCGACTTCACAAGGCAAGCGTCTGACACTGACCACCCCCGTGCGACGTTTCCATGCCGAATACTACGCAGATGGCCTCCTGATCCGCGAAGGAGACATGCGCGCTATCCACTTCGTCTTCACAGCGACTACAACCATAACGAGCTTTCGTTTTGAGGTGCAGCAACCACTTGGTGCCCTGGACTTCGTTTCTGATCCCATCCATGTCTCGATGGAGCAGCGCGGAGATGGTCTCTTCTACATGCGCTACCCGGTTGAGTCACTCACTGTAGGGACATCGCGGTCACTTCGTGTCTCTTACCGGCGCACTACTGACATACCGTCGTTCGATGCAATGCACAAAGCGTCGGAGACTCTTTCTAATTCACCTGTGTCAGCTGCTGCGAATCCAGAATTACCTTGGGGATGGGGCATTGCCTTGACCGGTTCATTTTTCCTGGGCGCCGGACTGGGCTATTTTATGCGCGACCGTCTCCATAGGAAGTGCCCAGAGAATGTGCCCCGCACAGGATTGCTCGGGCGCAAGTTAGCAGCTCACTACTGCTATCGGTGTGGCGCGCGCCTGTACCCCGAGGCGCTTTATTGTCACTCATGCGGCACTCCACGGCGCAATATCCCCGATATAGAGACGCCCGAGTAATCTATCTAAAGCAAAGAGACGTGGAGGGTTTAATACGATGTTAATCCAGGAATGCTAAAATTAAATTTTGTAGCTGGGGCTCATCTCTTATTGAAAAGGTGGAAAAATTATGGGTGAAGAATCAGCAGATTTTTTACCATGTTCATCTCGCCCAACCAGGCGCAATCGCATCAAATTCCTATTAGGAGGCGGTGTCATTGCCCTGGCGGTCATTTATCTTATCTTTACAGCGACGCAGAGCACGGCGGCTTACTTCTTTACCATCAGCGAGTTGCACGCACGGGGGGAAGCAGTATATGACCGCTACGTGCGAGTCTCCGGCAAAGTGACCGCCGCGGCGATCCAGTTCGATCCACGTGAGCTGGTATTACGCTTCCAGATCGCTGACGAGAACGGGCAAGCACTATCAGTCGTGTTTCATGGCCCCAAGCCCGATCAGCTGCGACCGGACGCCGAAGCCATTTTGGAAGGGAAATTTGATGGCAAAGTCTTTACTGCGCAGACTATTCTACTGAAATGCCCTTCCAAGTACGAGGAAGAGAAGGGAATAGTTGAAGAGAAGGTCGAGGCGGTGCGCTGATTCAAGCATTTTGAATTCTTTGTTTTCCATATGTGGTTGCAGTTGATCGGTCAAGGTGAGAATATTGAGTCGCGTTCTTCTGAGTGTAGGGACTTTCCATGGCGGCTGATCTGGGTTATGTTGCACTTTTGTTGGCGTTTGTGTTGAGCATCTTTGCAGCGCTGGCAGCGTGGTGGGGTGAGCGTCGGCACATCATCGAGCTGGTGCTAAGTGCCCGCAACGGTGTGTTGGCTGTGGCAGGATCGCTGACGCTGGCGGTATTTATTGAGCTCCTTTTACTGCTGAACCACGATTTCCGTGTGATGTATGTAGCCCAGGTGACCAACCGTGCGATGCCTGCCTTCTTCAAGCTCACCGCATTATGGGGTGGACAAGCCGGCTCGCTTCTCTTCTGGTCTTGGTTGATGGCGTTGTTTGCTACAGCTGCCGTGCTCAGCGGCTGGCAGCGCACGCGTACCTTGATCCCCAAGGTAATCGTGGTGACCCAGCTTACGCTCGCCTTTTTCCTGAGTCTGATTTCAGGTGTTTGGGCGCTTCTGGCATCACCACTCAAGGCACTCGGGATGACAACCGGTGCCGAGCTGATGGCCGAGATGGAAACGTTCACCCCATTCTATCAGCTCGGGCTCACCCCTGCTGATGGCAATGGCCTCAACCCACTCCTGCGCCATTGGGGCATGATCATCCATCCTCCCTTGCTCTATCTGGGTTTTGTGGGTTTTGTGATCCCGTTCGCTTTTGCTGTGGCGGCGTTGAGCACGCGCCAGACCGGTGACTTGTGGATTCGGGTGATTCGGCGCTGGACATTGGTGGCGTGGTTATTCCTCTCGATGGGGCTGCTGGTAGGCATGTGGTGGGCATATGGCGTGCTGGGTTGGGGTGGCTATTGGGGCTGGGATCCTGTGGAGAACGCTGCGCTTATGCCGTGGCTGACGGGCACTGCCTTCCTGCACTCGGTGATCATTCAAGAGAGACGAGGTATGTTTAAAGTGTGGAATATGGTGCTAGTCATGATCACCTACAGCTTGGTGATCTTCGGCACATTCCTCACGCGCAGTGGAGTGGTTTCCTCGGTGCATGCCTTTGCTCAGTCGGGCGTAGGGCCACTCTTCCTCGGCTTTGTGGCGGCCACCTTTGTTGCCTCGGTGCTCCTCCTGTTTGCGCGGTTGGATAGCTTGCGCAGCGAGAACATGCTTGACTCTCTCGTATCCCGTGAAGCGATCTTTCTGCTTAACAATTTGTTGTTTCTGGCCATCTTCTTCGTGACCTTCTGGGGTACCATTTTCCCAGTGGTTTCAGAGCTGTTCTCCGGCCAGAAAGCGATTGTGGGTCCGCCTTTCTTTAATCGGGTTAACGGTCCCCTCTTTGCCCTGCTGGTGCTGACAATGGGCATTGCCCCCTTGATGCCCTGGCGACGCACATCTTTGGGCAAATTAGCCCGTCTATTGGTGTGGCCCGTCCTAGCAGGTTTGGTGACAACGCTGGGATTGCTAGTTGTGCCCACCTTGCGCCAATTTGCTACCTTGCCGGGCACCTCACTACGCATCGTTCCGGTGAGTACATTTTACGGCCTGTTGGTGTTCACGCTGGTGGTGATCGGGCAAGAATTCTGGCGTGGCGTCCGTGCGCGCCACCGTGTCACCAAGGAGTCCTATCTAAGCGCTCTGTCCAACTTGGTCCAGTACAATCGTCGCCGTTACGGAGGGTATCTAGTCCACCTGGGAGTCGTGATGATCGCCTTGGGTGTCATCGGCACCAACTTCTTCAAGGTAGAGACACAGCGCAATCTGGCCCAAGGTGAGTCGCTCACAATTATCTCGCCCCTCACGGGCACCTACAGGGTGACCTACGAGGGCTTAATAAGCGCCTCCGTTGCGGCGGAGGATGTGCGGCGCACCGCTGCTGTGTTGAAGATCACCCGTGGTGGACAATTTATCGGCTTGCTCCAACCCGCGCAAGACTTTTTCATCGCGCAAGAACAAGCGATGACCATACCGGCAATGTACCATTCGCTCGCCGAGGATCTCTATATTATCCTGGCAGGATGGGAGAATGGAGGCGCTACGGCCACCTTTAAGGCCTACGTCGAACCTTTGGTGAATTGGCTGTGGGTGGGCGGATTGGTGTTCATTTTTGGCACAGCGGTGGCCGTGTGGCCAACTCAGGCGGAGAAACGTCGCGCTGCTGTGGCCGCAAGTGCCTCCGGTCATGCTGTGGCAGCGAGGTCGTAGCGATGTACGAAGTGTTGAGAACTGGATTTCGATATCTTGTGTTTTCGACCTTTCTGCTAATGTTGGCGCTTGCTTGGGATGTCCCGAGCGTGCTTGCTCAAACGCCCTCACCAGACGAGATCAATCGGGTGGCTAAGCAACTGAGCTGCCCTACATGCACTGGTATCAACGTGGCCGACTGCCCAACGGAGACGTGTGCCCAATGGCGCGCCAAGATCGGTGAGCTGCTGGCCGCGGGCAAAACCGATCAAGAGATTCTCGAATACTTTGCGGCTCGGTACGGCGACCATGTGCTACAAGTGCCCCCAACCCGCGGCTTTTTCCTCAGTGTCTGGGTTGTACCCATCCTAGCTATTTTAGCTGGGCTGGGCATGCTCGGTTATCTGATGCATCGCTGGACAAAGCTCTCTGCAAGGAAAGAGATCCCGGCCATTCCGAGCGACATAGCAGAAGACGAGTATATCAGACGTGTGCAACAAGAGTTGGATGCATGGCGGGAATGACAGCGGGCAATCCACTCACCTCCTCTCCTGCTAGGCCACACCCGGCCGGACAGCGTTTGATCTGGCTGATCGTCGTATTGGCATTGGTGGGGACGTTGCTCGGTTTGTTGGCCCTGGGATTGCAACCGCGTACGTCCGCAACGCTCCAAGGTAAGCCGGCCCCCCCATTCGAGATTGCTGCCATCAATGGTGAATTTGTCGGTCAAAGGTTCTCCTCTGCGGATCTGCGCGGGCACGTTGTGGTGTTGAATATATGGGCATCGTGGTGCATCGAGTGTGCGCGCGAGGCCTCTATTCTGGAGCGTGCCTGGCGTGCTTATCGCCCGCGCGGTGTGTGGTTCATTGGAGTAGACTATCTGGACACCGATACGGCTGCCCTGGCGTATCTGAAACGTTTCGAGATCACGTATCCCAACGGTGCTGATATTGGCTCGCGCATCTATCAAGCGTATCGGGCCACAGGGGTGCCCGAAACTTTCTTCATCGATCACGACGGGATTGTGCAGCACGTGCAGATCGGTCCGATCGGCCAGGCACAGCTCCACGCCTTGCTCGATCGCCTCTTGACAAAGGACGTATCCCAGCCATGACACTCTATTTTCTCGGCTTGGCGTTATTGTTAGTAGGTGGCGTGTTGGTTTTTGTGCTGTGGCCCCTGCGCGGAGCGCATGCACCGGTACCATCTGGGATCCCAGTGGGTGGGCAGGGGTTGGGTGCATGGGAAGCCGGTGCGGAACCTCTTCTGATGCGTGCAACGCTATTGGCACGGCGTGAAGCGCTCTACGCTGCCTTGCACGACGCGGAGTTCGATCACGCTATGGGCAAGCTTGCTACCGACGATTACCAAGTGTTGCATCGCCAACTAACCCTTGAGGCCGCTCGAGTCTTGCGCCAGCTGGATCATCTCACCCCGGATCCCGAGACTGTATACGATCAAGAGATCGAACAGGCAGTCCTCCGCTTGCGCGAAGGCGGTGACACTGTGCCTCCCTCCCTGCCGGTCGAGCTCAGAGGGGCAGTTGATGAAGAGATTGCCCTTTTGATCAAACATTCAGCGGGTGCCGATAGGCCAGGAGGGCGGACATGTCCTCATTGTGGGCAAATATGCCAACCCGAGGATCTCTTTTGCATGTACTGCGGCGCGAAACTGAGGCAAGAAGAGTATAGAGATGCGGACTAATATGCGCTTGTCCACATTCATTCCCAATATGAGGAACGTCATCTACGTTGTAGTGGTTTTCACGGCTATAGGGCTCGCTATGCTTGTCTGGCCTGCTGCGCCTTTATCCTTCGCCCAAGCGGTGACGGAGACGCCGCGCGGTATCCTGATCGGGCGGGTGCAGAACACGACCACCCAACAGCCGGTCGCAGGGATCTCTGTTCGCCTGCGGCACTGGCGTCTCGAGGTCGAGTATCCTCCCCTCTCAACCTCAACCGATGCACAAGGTTATTTTCGCTTCGAAGGGTTGGATACCGATGCCCACTCTCTCTATCGCGCGGAAGCGGAATACCAAGGCGTCACATTTCATTCGAACATCGTCAGCTTTGAGCCGGGTTCCACCCGAGCTTCGGTTGCGTTGAATGTGTGTGAGACGACCAATGTGCCGGAGACGATTCGCATCAAGCGTTTCCATTTCATCATCCTGGTGCGCGAGCGCGGCATCCTCTCGGTTCTGGAGTTATACCAATTCGGCAACGAGGGAGATCGAGCTTTCGTCGGCGCGACAAACGATCAAGGCATGCGTGAGACTGTGCGGATGGCCCTGCCCACAGGCGCGCGAGCTCTGACCTTGCAATCAGGCACACCGGGTGTTGACTTCATCATCAGACCGGATGAGCTCGCAGCGACCACGCCGCTATTGCCAGGGGAAGAAACCTTCGATGTTGCTTTTCTGTATCTAGTGCCTTACAGCACTTCCTCTATCATCCTCGATCGCCGCCTTTATTACGATACTATCGCAGTAAACGGACTGTTGATGGATGTGGGTGCAGAGATGCGCAGTGACCTGCTTCGCTTCGTGGGAGAGCGAACCGCTCAAGGGCAAAATTTCCTGCAATTCATCGGTGAGGACCTGAGAGCGGGGCAGCTGTTGGGTATCACCTTGAACCACCTAGACCAAATTCGGCTCCTCGATGCTCCGGCAGAAACGCCTCACGGCGATCTCGAATCGAGCTCCGAGGTCTCGCAGCGCATCGAGCATTCGTTGGTGCTATGGGCAATGTTATCTCTCGGTGGTCTTATGATCGCTTTGAGTATAGCGTATCCGGTATGGCGTGTCCGCCGTGTTCAGCTCGGCACCATTCAACCGCCAGCGAGGACGAAAGAGGAGCTTGAGATGGAGCGCAATCGCCTCCTGCTCACCTTAGCACGTCTGGACGAGGCATACCAGGCCGGTCAATTGAGCGAATCCGTTTACCGTCGTGCCCGCGCTCACCGCAAAGCAGCGCTCGCTCGCCTGTGGCAGCGTTTCCACGACACGCAATGATCGAGATAAAAGGGGTGGTCAAAGCATTTGGTAGCCGCCTGGTGCTCAGGGGCATCACCCTACACGTGAGCGCCGGAGAATTTGTGACCTTGGTCGGCCCTAATGGTGCCGGTAAGACCACC
>JASFBB010000094.1:0-10621 GCA_036172345.1 Anaerolineae bacterium | reverse complement strand
TCTGTCCTCCTGACGCGCAGAGTTGTATAGCTCTGCTCGCCGAGCACCCAACGTATGGCATCGGCCACATTGCTCTTACCGCTGCCGTTCGGGCCCACGATGGCTGTTATGCCGGTATCAAAGTGGAAGACTGTTTTCGTGGCAAAGGATTTATACCCTTGCAGTTCCAGCGTCTTGAGGCGCATCACACGAGAGCTCTCACCACAACCATTCCAAATCCATATTCCCAATGCGTACTGTGTCACCGGGTTGCACACCAGCGCGGCGCAGCGCCTCTAATACGCCCATCGCTTCCATTTGGCGTTGAGCGCGCTCGGCGGCATCGGGATATTGCCACATCGTGCGCGCTACCAGCTGCTCGATGCGCTTCCCCTCTACCAGCCAGATGTCACCTTCGCGCCGCACGGTGAATTCGGGTGTCTCATCAAGACGAAAGACGGGCACCTCAGCAAGCATAATAGATGGCTGCGGTGGCAGAGTTTGCAGGAGCTGGCCGACATGCCGCATGAGCTGCCGAACCCCTTGACCGGTTGCGGCCGAGATGGGAAACACCTCCCCCTTCTCGGATAAGAATCTCCCCACCTCTAGCCAACGCGCTTGTGCCTCTGGCAAGTCCATCTTGTTAAAGGCAATCACCTGGGGTCGCTCTACCAAGGTGGGGTTGTACAGACGCAGTTCCTCATTAATTTTTACATAATGATCCAAAACATCAGGCTGACTCCCATCCAACACGTGGATCAACAAGCGCGTCCGCTCGACGTGGCGCAGAAACTGGTGGCCCAGTCCTGCACCGGCGTGAGCTCCCTCGATCAAACCGGGAAGATCAGCCAGGACAAATTCATATTCGCCATCTACCGACACAACTCCCAGGTTGGGTTGTAGTGTGGTGAAAGGATAATCGGCAATCTTGGGTTTTGCAGCGCTAACTGCGGAGAGCAATGTGCTCTTACCGGCGTTAGGCATGCCGATCAATCCGACATCTGCCAATAGCTTAAGCTCCAAGCGCAGCCAACGTCTCTCGCCCGGCTCACCCTTTTCGGCGATCCGTGGCGCTTGGTGAGTCGGGGTGGCAAAATGGGCATTGCCCCTTCCTCCTCGCCCCCCACGCGCCACCACAACGCGCTGACCAGGGGCAACAAGATCAGCGAGCATAGTCCCACTCTCAGCATCATAGGCCACCGTGCCGACCGGCACGCGAATAATCACATCATGACCACGTGCGCCCGTCTGGTTTTTGCCACGTCCGTGGGCGCCCCGACCGGCAACGAAGTGCATCTTTTGGTGAAACTGGAGCAAAGTGTTCACCTGGGCATCCGCCTCTAGGATCACATTCCCGCCATCACCGCCATCACCACCTGCCGGCCCACCACGCGGCACGTATTTCTCCCGTCGAAAGGCGACCACACCATTCCCGCCGTCACCAGCCCGGACGTATATTCTTGCCTCGTCGATGAAACCAGAGGTTTCCATACTGCAATTCCTGCCTATGCTTGCAGGCGTTCTCTGGGGATTAATCCCAAGCAATCTTTAAATTATATCACAACATCCTGGTGAAGCTAAAAAATGTAAGGCGTAGAACGTCGAGCCAGTTCATCAAAAAGTGGACACCTCAATGAGGTATGCCGAGCTTCTTCTACGTCTCTCACCAATCTATCGAGGAATGCGGGGGAAAGACGATCGCCTAACGACGCAACCAGTATATTTTGCTGAACAGACGAGCTACCAGCAGCAGATAAATACCCCCAAGCAAAGCGTAGAAGCGTATATCTCCCCACAGGGATGGCTTGCCCGCAGTGATCTTATGCGCAAGGGCTGTGAGTTTGTCACCCCACGTTACCCCAACATAATAGGTCTTGAATGCAGCATCAGCGCGAATAGGCTGGCCGTTCAGCGTCCCCATGCCATGAGGATATAGATCCCCTTCAACCCCTCCTAGAGTGATAGCATCCTCCGGTGTGGAAGTGGGCGATTCGAGAAAGAAATAGTAGGCCTGCCCCTTTGAGTCGAGCAAGGGGTCGAAGACAAAGGACTTCCAGTGCCACCCCCACACCTCGCTGGAGCTGAAAGGGATGCGCACCAGATCTTCCTGCGAGTTGATCTTGCGCAAATGAAATGTCACCGGTTGCGTGTTGCGCCGGAAATAGCCATAGAGCAGCACATCAATGCGATATAGTCCCGGCCGTGGCGCCAAGAAAGTCTGACCTAGTTGCGTCCCATTGGCTAGGTTGATGGCAGGTGACAATCGGATGAGATTGACCGGCTGTCCTTCAAACCCTATCAACTCCAGAGCCCGAAATACGACCAACACCAATCCCGCCAAGGCAAATGTAGGAAGAAGGAGCCAAAACAAACGTTTAGACATCTTCATCGGAGATAAGCCTGGACTCCTTTATAAGGCTTAAAGCTAACGCCACAATGGATAGAAAAAGGGCAAAACGTGTGCCAGTAATACAGCTGCATCGAACAAAAAAAGGAAAACCGTAAACGCTGCTAGAGCTTCTAAGCGCCAACGGTGAGGTATCATCTCGCGCCATCCAATGACAAGCAATCCCACAGTCGGCAGCGTGGCTGCGAAGAAATAACGACCTACAAATAGATCCTTATTCTCCATCGCCCCTTTCACTACCACCAAAAATCCCAGTATCGCAATCATTAGGATGAACATCCACAACGTCTGCCAAATGGGTTGATCCTCCCGAGCCGTTGCCCTGCTTCTTATGTGGCGCCAAGCAAAGCGGATCCAGCCCATCGCGGCTGTTCCCGTCAGTGCCAGCAAGCTCCACACCCACCCGTCATCAGCAGGAAGTGACTCCCAGCCCAGAAAAGCCCACCAGCTCCGAAAGGCCCACAGAAATCCCCGTTGGAAGGAGGCGGTGACGATCGAAGCAAAGAATTTCTCCAGCCCTGCCCAGTTAAGATAGATTTCAAAATCTCGTATCTCGCCGGATACCCGCGGCGCAGCCAACACAATCCCAGCAGCGGCAACGAGCCCGAACACAATGCCTATCCACTTCCAACGTGTATGCAGCTTCCGCCAGCCATATAGCGCTATCACCAACGCCAACACTGGCACCAGAAAAGCTGCGGGCAGCTTGGCAGCAGCCGCCAGGGCGGTGCAGATGGCTGCGAAAACAAGCCACATCCAGCGCCATCCATAGAACACCAAAGCAATCATGGCCAGAACAGCAGCGCTCGCAAACAATTCCGCAATGTCGCCGTCGTTCACACCTGCCAAGATGAAGGTGTGTTGGGGGTGGAACACAACCAAGAGTGGCACCATCCAGCGGCTGAAAGGATCGCCACGAAACAATATTCTTCCGGCTTGTATGGCTAGGAATACGATGCCTATGTTGACAAGAATAGACCACAGGCGAGCCCAATAGAGCTGTAACACAACGTCCTGATGCCGTACGAAGTATAATGCTCCAGAGAGAAGATAATAGGTGAAAGCGCGTGGCGCCGCCGGGCGTGGGGTCCTGGTAGCAGCTTCCAAACGAGTGCGCTCCTCCTGGGCATTTTGGGGCGATGGTTCGAACACGGTGTAGTCCCAGAAACGAAGCTGTATCATCGAGGAGGCAATCTCGGTTTGAAGATTACGCCAAGCTGCCTCCCGATGCGAAGCAGATGATAAAAGTGGCAACCGAGCGGAAGAGAAATGGTAAGGCTCATCAGGCACTTGCCATGGTGGTATGATGGCGGCATAGATCAGCCCACGCACCAACGTCAGCGCCAGCAACAGCGCCAGCAACCCCATGTCACGCCGAGAGACCCATCCCCTCAGCAGTGTCAGAGAATTCGCCAGCACAGAGCGGATGTGAAATTCGATTCGGATGCGTTGAGCAACGTTCATGACGGATTACAACCACGAGATGAAGTGCGATACAACTTTTGACAAGCTGTGCGCTATGATAGAACCGCGAAGCTCATTCGGCAACTCACATGCGCACCACGAACACCATCCTTACGGCACGACTTGCAACCCGATTAGCATCGCCTGCAGAGTGCCATCGACTAAGGGCACTTGCTCACCTGCGGAATTGCGCAGCCCAACTACCAGGGTGTAATCGCCCGGCGGAGTCACCGGATTAAGGTTCACGTCAAAATCGGCGCGCACCACCTCGTCAGCCCGCCAATGTGTTGCAGGGTGTAGATGAAACACACTCCGATCCCGCTCCAGCGAAGCACCCCACACCTGCCCTATTCCATCCACCATGTTCACAAAGGGGATGTAGTTCTGCTCGCAAAGATTGTCTCTACGCCAGTATGTCACAACATGTACCCATCCACTGGGCGGATGGAACAGATCATCCGCGGCGCGCACCTGTGTGTCCGGTACAAAGTATCCGACAAGACACATACAACCCTGGAATTTCACTGAGGCAGGCAGGACAAAATCTGGCAAATCGGATGTACGATAGCCTGGCACATAGGCATGCACCGCTAACCCAGGCGGGTAGAGCTCCGTGGCCAGCGGATACCGTTTCGCCAACCAAGCGTTCACCCGACGCTGTGGGTCAGCCAGTTCCACGTGGGATTCAACCAGCCAGACTACTGGGTGACGCGTGCTGATCGCCAAAAGCGGCCCGTCCAGGTCGCTGTGCGCCTCCACTGAGCTGAACACGGCATAGGTCTGTCCACCTCTTCGAAGGTAGTACTGCAGTGGGTAGCGTACCCAGTCGGGGTGGATTAGAATGGCTTCTTCTGGACGGCTGTGTGTCGCCAGATAGGCAGCAGCCTCTCGCCAGCCTTCCTTACGTGCCTGAGGGTTCCACTGTCCCGGTAATGGCACCAGAGATAGGACCAGCGGGAGTGCTATACAGCATCCCTGCACCAGCCTCTGTCGCACAGCGGGCAGTGATCGTACTAGGCTGGCCAGCCGTGTCGCACCCAGAGCGACCAATACCAACAGCCATGGCACAATTATAATAAAGTAACGTTCACCAAAGAAAGCCAGGCGATTGCGCAGCAACAACAGCGATGCCGCGACCAAGGGGGTTAGCAAGAGAAGTACCACGAGGAGACGCGGCGCAGGAAGTATCACTTCAGATCTCTTTGGTCTCCCGAATGGAGAAGCACCGATCAGGATCAGCCCGACGAAAGCGAGCACTCCCATCGCCGCGGTTATGACATCTGCCTCAGGACGTGTAAGAGGTGCTTTCCAAACGACAAATGCTCTCAGCAACGCCCAGAGTCGTTCAGCTACTCCCTCCAGCGGATTGCCCGGCCCTGCTTCCCCACTGACCCGCACCGCCGCCGACACCAGTGGACTCACCAGAAGAGCGGCCATGAACAGGCTACCAAGAAAGTATGGCCACACCTGGGAGAAACGTGGACGAGTCCAAAGCAGATATATGCCGTGAGCAGGCACAATCAAAGCAGTGTACAAGTGCGTGTATAGTCCGATCACCACACAGGCAGCGTATGCGACCCAGCGTAAAACGCTTGTGCGTTGTTCTCCAGGGGCACGCAAAGCAGAGGCAAAGCACCAGGTCGCACACGTTGCAATAAACGCTGCTAAAGCGTACATGCGTGCTTCCTGGCTGTACCATACCAGGAAGGGGTTCAGAGCGGCCAAGGCACTGGACATCAACGCTACACGCCTGCCGAACAAGCTGCCCACCAGACGATACATCACAGCAACCAGCAACACACCGAATAACACCGAGGGGAAGCGAAAGGCCATCTCGCTATCCCCAAACACGCGCCGCCAGCCGTGTAACAGAAGATAATACAGCGGCGGCAAGCGGTCCTCTACCAGGTTCATGCTGACATAGATGATACGGGTCACCTCCGAGCGTGCCCAATGGATACTCATCGCTTCGTCGAACCAAAGGCTGTGATACGTGAGGTTCTGAGCGCGCACGGCGAAGGCGAGGCCAATGAGGATGACCGGCAGCCAGGAATGCGTTCTACTGGACCTCCTGCTCATTCTATTCTGTCCCATTTTAACTCGATCGGTACCAACACCCGCTCGCCCGGCTGCAACACACCAGATGGCTCCAAAACAACGGGTCCCAAGCGAGGCAATCCGGGATGAAGAGGATCATAAAGCCCGATCTCCAGCCAATAGGTGTCTTCTGGCATCTCAGGTGGTAACTCTAAGGGAAGCTGATCCGGAACCAAACGCTTAACTGGCCACTGGCTTGTAGGCCGCGCCGGGAGATGATCGCCATTGACCAGCACGGTTCCGGCGCCATCCTGCAGATGCACGAACACAGCGTAGTCCTCTTCAACCTGAGTCATAGCTTGCCAGATAAGCGCAAGCGCAATGCACCTCCGATTATGCCCGCGTCCTCCCGAGTCGCATTGTTCCAGTGTGGTGCGCAAACCCACCAAGCGGATCCGCCCACCTAGCAACGCGTGTACCGGGTGGGTGACGATCTCTTCTAAGTCCAACTCGAGAGGCGACTGAGAAGGTAAACGATAGTGACGCAGCTCCATATGCCAGAACCGGCCATAATCGTCCTGCACTCCAATGATATCCAGCAACAACGGCAATACATCGAATGGATCGGTGATTTCATTCTGCCAGCGCACCAGCCATACACCCCTCTTATGGGCCAGGATGCGTTTCAGCTGATCCCCAACCGACAGATCCAGGATAGCTCGTACGTCCAAAGTCTCGATGGGAGGCAGAGGATACCATCCCTCCCAACCATAATAATAGGCCCAAGCAGGCGCCATATGACCTGAGCTGAGCAGGATTGTTTCGCCTGACGTGATGCGTTCGCGCACGAGCTGGGCGGTTATCCGGAAGTCCGGCTTGTTGAATTGATTATCGCGATAGGGCAAATACCAATTGTGAAGGGAGTACGTCGAAGTAGAGAGCACGAATACCAACGCCAGGACACCAATGGGACGCAACCACAATTTCTTCCCTTTGTCCTTCGGTAATGCCGAGCTTGTCAGCGCCGATAGCCCGCCTGCAAGTATCAAAACCAAAGCCGGCCAGGCAAGCATCGCATAGCGAGGATTGAACTTGGGCATTTTCCAGGTGAGCAGTAGGATAAACACTACTGGAACCACAAGCCAGCTCAGCAGAAAGGGCAATGCCATACGGCGATAGAATGCCTCCATGCCACCCGCTTGCCCGGAATCCAATGTCGCAAACTGGTGAGCTGAAAACCCGCTACTCCCACACCGATTCGCGACAGCCACACGAGCAGCAGATCGGTTGACCCATACCAAAGCAGCTAGGGAGAGGAGGAAGACCAGTCCAAACCCGAAAACCAACCGCATCCCGACGGCTTCTTTCACCGTCTCACCCAGGGCGAAGGTGAGCAACAACCGACGTGTCATCTCAGCGATGTTGAGCGTTCCCGGCCAGTAACTGGCATCCTGAGTGTAACGACCCACCAGAAAAGGCCACCACGGAGCATAGAGGACCAAAATCACTGCCAGAGCTATGAGAACAGACCAGAAGCGCATCAGAAACAGCCACAGTGCCCTCCCCGTCTCGCTATCTGATAAGGTTACAGGAGATAGAGCATAACGCCGCGTGACCCAAACCCAGGAGATCCAATGGGCTGCCAAGAGAAAAGCGGCGAAGTAGTGCGTGTAGAGCGCAGCCACCATAGCGATGGCGTACCCAATCGCTATCGACAGATTGTAACGAGACACCTGCGCAAAGGCGGTTCGACGTAGCGCTCCGAGCAGCTGCCACCACAAGTAGGTGCTCATCAGCCCAAAGAGCGTGAGAAGGGTATACATGCGCGCTTCCTGGGCATAGTAGACGTGGAACGGGGAGAGAAGCGCCAACAGCAGCGCCAGCCACGCTCCTGATATGCCGAACAAACGACGCGCCAACCGCCACAGCAGGGAAAGGGTCAACGTCGCGAAAAGCACGGAAGGGAACCGTAGGGCGTATTCCGAGGTGCCCACCAGACGCACCCAAAACCAGAGCAGATAGTAATACAAGGGAGGCTGGATGTCATTCGCGGTCCAAGCTGTCAGCTGAGGCAACGACATCTGAGTCAGGTACCAGCTCACAGCCTCATCGTACCACAAACCCTGTGCAGCCAGGTGATAAATGCGCAAAGCGAACCCGATCAACACCATAGACAACAGGGCGATGCTGGACAGCGTTCCGATATTCTGGAGCACAGTCGGGCTGGATCGGTAGAATATTTTCACGGCTGATCGTGGGCAAAGTGGTAACAGGACATAGCAGTGTCAATTTGGCAACGAGCAGATCACATGCGCAGTCGGCCGGCCGGATCGAGCTCCTGACGCAAGATGCGCAACTCCCCCTCAGTGGGAGGGGTGATGATCTCTAGCTCATCCGCTATGCGCAGTGGCCAGCTGACCCGTTCCTGAACGTCCTCGACAGTACAACCGGGATAGAGGGATGCCAGAAACATCTCGCGCGTGACATTGTCGAAGCGAAAGATGCCCATATCGGTGATCACCGCAGCGGGTCCCTCCCCGCAACAACCCAACCGGATGCGCGCCTCACCACCTTCTAGAAAACCAGGGCTGGTCACAAAATCAAGCCTCTCGACAAACGTTCGTCGGCTGAGCCGGGTGATGATCAAGACGCGGCGACACATCAGCGCGATCTCGCAAGCGCCACCGCTGCCAGGAAGACGCACTTTTGGCCGACGATAATCACCGATCACCGTGGTGTTCAGATTACCATAGCGGTCAATCTGAGCGGATCCCAAAAACCCGACGTCTATTAGCCCTCTTTGTAAATAATACTGAAGCAGCTGGGGCATCGGCATCACCCCTATCGCTCCACTTACCAGACACGGGTCGCCAATCGAGAGTGGCAAACGACTGGGACGTGCGCCATAAACGCCTGACTCGTAGATCAGCGCCAGATGAGGTGCCACGGTCCGCTGCGCCAGGTTGCATGCAATGTTGGGCAACCCAATCCCAACAAACACCACCTTGGCATCTGCCAGCGCACGCGCGGCCGCTACAATCATCATCTCGGAAGCCGTGTAATCGTTCATCAGCTCCCTCTTTTAGCAATACCGCCCATAGTTCACCTGCCCGCTCCAAGCATCGCCCGGTTTGAGACGCTGCCACACCTGGCTGCCCAACTTCTCCACGTACTCGGCGCGTCCCGAAAGACCGTACACCCATTCATCTAACCATTGCATCAAAGTCTCGTGCTCGCGTGAGATGGTATCCCAGGCGATATAAGTCTCTGTATCGCGATCGTAGTAGCCCTGTGCATAAGAAGGGTGCGCTCCGAACGGCTCGTGGACCACCGCATCCACGATCAGGGCAGGGATAACGGTGCGATTGGGATCGGCACGGATGATCGCTTCATCGACTATCTCCTCGGCAACGACGATGACGCGCTGCGCCGCGAAGGCCGCCTCAACTTGAACACCTATCAGACCCCAGATCTGGGCATTGCCCGCTGCATCGGCACGTTGCGCGTGGATGATGGTCACATCGGGATGAAGTGGCGGCACAACAAACACTGTTCCGCCACCATACGGGTCCTCGACCTGGCGAATCAGTGGGTTGACGCGCGGTAGATCAGAACCGGCAAAGGTACGCACCGGGTAAAACGGCAACCCAGCAGCACCGGCAATGTAGCGCGCTACCATGCCGAAGTGGGTATACTCTTCCAGTTCTAGGGGTTTTGGCACCTCCTTCTCTACCGCCCGGCGTATTGCATGCAAGGAACCGACACCAGGATTGCCTAAATAGGAGAAAATAAGCTTGCGCGCGCAGCCTGCTGCTACCATTTGATCATAGATCAAGTCTGGCGTCAGGCGGCACAGAACCAGGTCGCGCTTGCGCTGGCGAATAATCTCATGACCTGCCGCAAAACAAATCAGATGGGTAAATCCTTCAATGGCCACGCTATCGCCGTCATGCACCAGTTCGGCGATAGCTTCGCGCATACTAGTAAGCTTGCTCACAGGAGGGTCACCCTTCCGAGAGATCCGTTCGGGTAGGGAAGGAATAGGGGACGAGTCGCCCACCTCGAAACAAGGCATCACGACAGATAGTCGCGCAGTTTACGGCTGCGCAAGGGATGGCGCAGTTTGCGTAGCGCCTTCGCCTCAATCTGGCGGATCCGTTCGCGGGTAACACCGAATGCCTCTCCCACCTGCTCCAAGGTGTGATGCTGTCCATCCAGCAACCCGAAACGCATTTCTAGCACCTTGCGTTCTCGATCGGTTAGTGATTCGAGGATGCTTTGCATTTGCTCCTTGAGCAGCTGTTTGGAAGCTGCATCTACTGGTCCTGGCACCGATTCGTCCTCGATGAAATCCCCCAGATAGCTGTTCTCTTCAGAGCCAATCGGAGATTCCAGCGACATCGGTTCCTGGGCGATACGGAGGATACGACGGATCTTGGCGGATGCTCGTCTCCAGCGGCGATCCACAGCGGGATCGATCGGCCTTCCATTGGCGATGGCCTCTTCGATCTCGGCACGATCCTCTTCGGAGAGCATATCCATCTCCAGAGCAATTTCGCGTGCCGTGGCATCGCGTCCCAGCTCCTGGACTAATCGCCGCTGAACCCGTGTCAAGCGATTGATCGTTTCCACCATATGCACAGGGATGCGGACCGTACGTGCTTGGTCGGCAATAGCCCGGCTGATCGCTTGCCGGATCCACCAGGTGGCATATGTGGAAAACTTGTACCCACG
>JASFBB010000093.1:0-4861 GCA_036172345.1 Anaerolineae bacterium | reverse complement strand
GCGTGACTTAATGCGCCTGTACGGAGTACCGGCGGAAAAGATCGCGGTCATTCATGAGGCTGCTGCCTCGCATTTCAAACCGGCCACAGCGGAGCAGATCGCGAGCGTGCGCGAGCGTTACGGTCTGCCCGAACATTACATTCTGCGTGTGGGCACCATCGAACCGCGCAAGAATTTGGAACGTCTGCTAGATGCGTTGGAGCTGCTGCAACGTAGTGACTCCACTATACGGCTGGTGGTTGTGGGAAGCAAAGGGTGGTTGTATAAGCGGTTCTTCAAAAAGCTGCACAGCTCAGGACTGCACCACACTGTGATCCTGACCGGCCATGTGCACGATACGGACCTGCCGGCCATCTACAGCGGTGCCACGTTGCTGGTTGAACCCTCGCTATGGGAAGGTTTCGGCCTGCCGCTGCTGGAGGCAATGGCATGCGGCACACCAGTGGTATGCAGCAATACCTCCAGCCTGCCTGAAGTGGGTGGTGACGCAGCATGCTATTTTGACCCGCAGGATAGCGCAGCAATGGCAGAAGCTATTGGGGAAGTGTGGCGCGATAGTACATTGCGCGAGACGATGCGCCACAATGGATTGGCACGCGCTGCTCAATTCTCTTGGGAGCGAGCTGCCCGGGAGACGTTAGCAGTATATCGCTCGCTTGTCCCTAACATCTTGTGAGCGCGTGGCAAATGGGCAATTATGCCCAGAGCATCACAGCCGCCGCAATCTAGCCCTTGATGATGGCAACGGGCACCAGACGGGCCACTTTAGTGGCAATACCCGAGCCGTGCATTACTTCTACGACGCGGTCTACGTCTTTGTAAGCGGAAGGGGCCTCTTCTGCCAGGCCTGACATGCTGCCGGCCCTGACATGAATCCCCTGTCCCTCCAGCTGTTCGCGCAGCTCGCCACCCCACACCTTTTTCTTAGCTTGCGTGCGACTCATAGCGCGGCCCGCACCATGGCATGTGGAGCCGAAGGTTTGACGCATGGCCTCCTCTGTGCCGCGCAGCACCCAGCTGGCAGTGCCCATTGAGCCCGGCACCAGGACGGGCTGCCCTATATCCCGATAGGCGGAAGGGATGTCAGGATGGTAGGGTCCGAAAGCGCGTGTGGCCCCCTTGCGATGCACGCAGACTGTGATTCGCTCGCCATCCACCTCATGCTGCTCGATCTTGGCCATATTGTGTCCTACATCATACACCTGAAACACATGAGGATTGCGCACCTTTCCGGACAGTGCCTCGGCGAAAGCACGCCGCACATGATGTGCCAACACCTGACGGTTCGCAAAGGCATAGTTAGCAGCGGCCTTCATAGCAGCCAGGTATGCTTGGCCATCCGGGCTGTTGAGTGGGGCACACACTAGCTCACGGTCAGGCAAGCGGATGCCATATTTTTGGACCGTTTGCTGGAAGCGTTGTACGTAGTCCGTACAAACCTGATGGCCCAATCCGCGAGAACCGCAATGGATCTGGACGGCGATTTGCCCGACGAAGAGGCCGTAGCGTTGTGCTGCTTCCTCATCGTAGATGTCTCGTACCACATCCACTTCTATGAAGTGGTTGCCAGCACCCAATGTGCCCACTTGGTCGTGACCACGCTCCTTTGCCTTAGCACTGACGGCCCCGGCATCGGCACCTTCCAGACATCCTCCCACCTCCGTGCGCTCTATGTCTTCATCCGTAGCGAATCCACGTGCCTTAGCCCAACGCGAGCCTTCTTCCAAGACTCGATCCAATTCGCCCGTCTTGAGCTTGATCTCCCCGCCTTTGCCTACTCCGCTCGGACAATTGTTGTAGATGGCGGTCGCCAACTCGTCCAAATAGGGTTTGAGCTCTTCCTCTGAGATATGGGTGCCGAGCAGACGCACGCCACAGTTGATATCGTAACCAACGCCTCCCGGCGAGATGATGCCATCAGGGAGTTGAGTCGCCACCACGCCACCGATAGGAAAGCCATACCCTTGATGGATATCCGGCATAGCAAGCACATATTTCACCACACCTGGCAATGTAGCAGTGTTGACCAGTTGGTCCACACTGGCATCGCCCAGCGCGTGTTCTAGCAACTCTGCATCGGTATACAGCCGTGCCGGCACGCGCATGTCTTCACGGAACGATGGATCGATTTCAAATAGATACTTGTCTATCTGTTTGATCGCCCGACTGTCCACCATTTCAGCCTCCTCTCACCGACTTGACACTTACACGTCAAACACCACCGTTGTCTCTAGGCCCTGATCTGTCTGAATGATTTGCAGGTTGTGGTATGTCACCGCTTTAATATGATGACGCAACTCGGGCGCGCAGCCGCCGGTGCACGTTGCTTTCAAGTGGGCCGACGAAACCTCCTGCACTTCAATCCCATAGCACACGAAACGGTCTTTCTCTGCCCAGTAGATCAGCTCGCTCAGCCAACTAACCAATAGACTCTCCGGATCGAATGCTTCCACCTCGACTTGACGCGTCTGTGTAGCTTCCACGGACGCCTCGGTACGATCGGCCAATAATGCGCTCAGTCCCAAGGCGGCATTCACCAGCAGCTCACGCAGATCGCGCCCGCGCACGCGCAACGCGATGTCGGCAGTATGTTCGACTTCTTCAAAGCCTTGCATAGTGTGTTTTATTGTAGCACAAAACATAGTCGCATCAAAAGGGATCGAATTTCTGCTGAGCAGACTTTCCAACCGATTTCAAACCTTTCGAGCTGTGAGCTTGCAAATATGCTGAAACTCATGTACAATTTGTAATATGTTATCCCGAATCGTTAACACACAGATGATAGCCATAAGACAGGGAATACATATCGTTTGAGTGAGGAGGTATTGCATGCCAGGAAAGGGATCAGGCCTCACGCCTAGCGTGAAATGGCTGTCTCTGCAGGACGCCAGTCGTATGCTTGGTGTCCACCCATCTACTCTGCGTCAGTGGGCTGATGCCGGTAAGATTCACACGGTGCGTACCCCGGGTGGACATCGCCGCTTCGCCGAGACCGATGTGCGCGCTTTGTTGGAGCCAGAGCCGCTCGAACCGGCAGGTATTCAATTGTTGGTGCAGAGCGCATTGGGGCGTGCACGCCTCGAAGTGAGCAGTGGTAAGATCAGCGAGCAGAGCTGGTACAGACGGTTTGATGAAACAGACAGGGCAGAACACCGTGAGCTGGGGCGCAAGCTACTTTCCTTGGTGATGCAATATCTTGCCCAGCCAGGTGACCGCCAGAGTATCCTCGATGAAGCCCGCTCGCTGGGGCGCGCTTACGGCGAGCGCTCTATCTCGCGCAATCTGCGCATCACCGAATCGGTGAGCGCGTTCCTCTACTTCCAGGATTTTTTGATGGACGGTGTGCGCCAGATGGCCAAGACGGTGGGCCAGAGCGCCAATATAGACCTGGTGGCGGCATACCAGCAGATCGGTCAGTTCACCAACGAAGTATTGCTGGCTATGCTTGAGGTCTACGAAAAAGCGATGTAAGCATCTCGGTATGAACTTTGTCCTCTACATCCCTACGCAGGTGGTCTTTGGACAGCTGGCGCATGATAGCGCAGCTGCCCAGCTGCGTGCTGCACAGAAGCAACGCGTTTTACTCGTAAGTGATCCACTTCTTATTGAACTTCCATGGGCGAGGCAGATATGCTCTGCTTTAGAGGCTTCTGGATGTAGTGTGATCCCGTACATCCACGTAAGCAGCAATCCTGAGTTGCAAGAAGTTCATCAGGGATTGCAACGCGCCATAGAAGAACGTGTCGAGGCAGTAGTGGCCCTTGGTGGTGGCAGCGTCATCGATGTTGCCAAAGCGATTGCCATGTTGCTGACGAACGGGGGCAGCTATACAGATTATCTCAGCGGCAATCGCCGCGTTCAACGCCGTAGCTGTTTCTTAGTGGCGATTCCGACAACAGCAGGTACAGGCAGTGAGGTGACTCGTTTCTGTTCCATCCTAGATGGCGCAAGCACAACCCATAAGATGGTCTCCAGCCCGTTGATGTTTCCCCATGTAGCGTTGGTCAACTACGAACTTACGCTCTCTTTGCCGCCCCTGTTCACGGCAGCCACCGGTGTCACAGCAATGAGCCAGGCGTTGGAAGCTTACATCGCTCGCCAGGCGAACCCCTTTATGGATCCGTTAGCCATTGCTGCCGTTCAAACGGTGTGGCATTGTTTGCCGCGTGTTGTTGCGGATGGCAATGATGTGGTCGCTCGCCAGGCAATGATGTTGGCTGCTTTGTGGGCCGGGTGGTGCCGAGATCAGTGTGGTGGGGGATTGGTGGACGCACTCTCTGTCCCCCTAAGATTGCATCTCCGTTTACACAACGGGATCGCCAACGCACTTGTGTTATCCCATGTGCTGCGTTTCAATTGGCCCGCTATTCCACCGGCTAAACAACAACGACTCAACAACGCCTTTGGATTAGCGATAGATGCCCCTGGTGAACAACTGGCTGAACGAGTAGCCCAGTTTGTGCGTTATTTAGGTCTGCCCACGCGTTTCGAAGATCTGGACGCTGTGATCGCCGATTATGACTGGCATCGCTTTGCTGATGAGGCAATGCAACAAGTTGAAAGCATCGCAAACAATCCTCGCGACCTCTCCCTCGAGGATTGCCGAGGCATTATCCAAGCAGGCTTATTAAGCTAAATCTCATTTCCAAGGTCTTATCTTTGCCCACCACAAAGTTTTCAAGAGGAGAGCGAGAAACGTCTGAGCAGCTGTTCTTCGCCCCTCTTTCCCAAGAAGCCAATTAGTAGATGGACAACAAAGGGGTTTCCCCCTTCTTTCAGTGCCACATTGTCCACCTTGTCATTAAGATATACACTACTTCTGGCGTTGACGTATTGAGAGCATCTCCCTATACTATTGGGA
>JASFBB010000092.1:0-11565 GCA_036172345.1 Anaerolineae bacterium | reverse complement strand
GCCATATTGGTCACGCGCCATTTCGGGGGTGATATAGCCGTCCCGCACATCTTCGACCACCTTTTCAACAGGTCGTTCATAAGGATCGCCGTAACCACCCCCTGTACCGGTCACGAGACGCACGATATCCCCTTTCTTCACCGGCAGCCGCGCGATCTTGCCCACGACCAGCGGTTCACGCCCATCCGCCCAAATGATTTTCATATAGTTGCGAGAGCCAGGACTCCCGCCTGCCATGCCCCACGGCAGGAATTTGAAGCGTCCGAAGGTGCCGGTATGTTGTGCGCTATCAGCCAGGACGCGATAATCGCGTACCATACCACGCCCGCCCCGGAACTTGCCCGCACCGCCTTCGGTAATGTCGTAGGCATATTGCTCGACCAACACCCCGTAACGCTGCTCACATACCTCCACGGGCACGTTGTAGGTTTCCCCGTCACCCACACAGAACATGCCATTTTCGCCGTCTTTGGTCGCACCAGCGCCCCAGCCGCCCGCGCTCGGCTCCACCAAAATGAACAGCGAATCCGTATCGGGATGCAATCCGGCAATAATGGGAGCACACACGCTGAGGAAATGGCCGGCCGGCAGCCGATGGGGCAGCACAGGCGCCATCGCTTTCCAAATCAGGTCAGCGGCGTACAACATTGTCTCCCAATAGGTCGATACGGCAGCAGGTCGTTCCGCAGTGAAAATGGTGCGTGGCGGGCAGATGATCTCCAGCGGGCGGAAACAGCCATCGTTGGTGGGGATAGATGGATCGGTCAAGGCAAGGAAGATTGCCCGCGCAGCTGCCACAAGCGCCGTCCAGCCTGCATTCACCGGCCCCAGCACCTGGGGATGGCTACCAGTGTAATCGCAGATGAGCTTGTCAGAGGTAACGGTGACCTTTACCTGGACCTTGAAAGGTCCCTCTGAGATTCCGTCGTCATCAATGTAATCCTCCACCTCATAGACACCCGGCGGAATCTTGTGCAGCTCTTGCCGGATCAGCGTTTCGCTGTCGTTCATCAGCTTCTCAATGCCCGCCATAACGGTCTCGACGCCATACTTATCACACAGATCGCGGAAACGCCGCTCGGCGATGCGTAGGGATGCTGCCTGAGCCATCATATCGCCGATGCTCATATCCGGCGTGCGCACATTCGCTCGGATCAAGTCCACCAAGCCCTGGTTGATCTTCCCCTCTTCAAAGATCTTGATGACAGGGAACTGCAATCCCTCCTGGTAGATCTCTGTGGAGTCGGTGGTCCAGCTGCCTGCCGCCATTCCACCAACTTCTGTCCAGTGTCCCTTGTTGGCTGCAAATGCGACAATCTTCCCATCATAGAAGATAGGCATAATTAACGAGACGTCGGAAAGATGGGTGCCTCCACCGCCGTAAGGGTCATTGGTGATCACGATGTCGCCTGGTTTCAACCCGTCGTAGCCGAACTTCTCCAGCACACTGCGCACTCCGTAATCGAGCGTGCCCAGGAAAAGAGTAACCCCATTACCCTGCGTGATGAGACGCCCCTGGGCATCGGTTAAACCGGTCGCATAGTCAAGCGTCTCGTAGATGATCACACTCATGCTGGTGCGTTGCATTGTGACGAACATCTCGTCACCGATCGCGCGCAAGCTCTCACTTATGATCTCAAGGGTGAAGGGATCGACCCCATTTCTGTCGCGTGCCATATTGAAATATCCTCCTTCAGCCAAAGCGGATGTCAGGCATATATGGTGCAAATGCGCAGGAAGCCGTACTCATCACGATACACTGTCTGGTCTGGGAAGACCACCGTCGTAGATGCCGGTTCTTCGATGACCAGGGGACCGGCGATAGGCTCTCCTACGGGTAGAAGGCTACGCTCGTAGATGGGCGCTTCGTGATAACCCAGCTCATCAAAGTTGACACGCCGCGTTCCCTTGCGCGCTGTCTCCAAGCTACTCTGCGTCCCGTCCAGCTTTTTCAGTTGGGGCTTTTCCACGACACCAAAGCCAGTCACATGGTAGTTGACAAATTCAATCAGGGTATCCAGGCGGAATGTGTAGGCGTGCTCATGTAACTGGTGGAAACGTTCACAAATCTCTGGCATCATGTCTTCTGTGATAATCCCCCCAGGGATGGGCACCTTGACCGTGTGCTCCTGGCCCAGATAACGCATATCAGCAAAACGCTGGAACATCATCCGTTCGTCTGATATATGTTGATCCAGCAAGTTTTGTCGAGCGGCCGCTTCCATCTCGCAATAAACCTCTGTAAGTGCCGCAGCAGAAATCTGGTCGGCACGCCGGATGCTGGTGCGAATGAGATCACAGCGCAAGTCGGTCATCAACATTCCCCAGGCGGAAAAGACGGCAGGCTCGTTGGGGATGAGCACCTCCTTGACACGCAGCTCACGCGCCAGAGCGCCAGCATGCATAGCTCCTCCACCGCCGAAAGCAATCAACACGAAGTCGCGTGGGTCGTAACCGCGCCGCACCGATACCAGCTTCAACGCATTGATCATATTGGCATCGGCTAGACGGATCACGCCCATAGCTGCTTCCTCCACACTGACTTTGAAGTGGTCAGCAATGGGTTTCATCGCGCGCTGCGCATTTCCCACATTGAGTTTTATTTCGCCCCCCAGGAAGTAGTCTGGATTGATGCGACCTGCCAGGACATTAGCGTCCGTCACAGTGGGTTTGTCACCACCACGACCATAACATGCTGGTCCCGGATCGGCACCCGCACTCACCGGTCCCACCTTGAGAGCGCCGGCATTGTCCACCCATGCAATGGAACCACCCCCGGCGCCGATCTCCACGATGTCGACCGTAGGCGCCAAGATGGGATAACCGGCATAGTCGCGACGCCACTCAATCCTGTATTCCGTGGTGATGCGTGGCGTGCCATTCTCAACCAGAGACGTCTTAGCTGTCGTACCTCCCACATCAAGGGAGATCACGTTGCGCTCGCCAATCAGGTTGCCTATCATCGCGGCGCCGATCACACCCGCCACCGGACCCGACTCGACTGTGTTGATCGGCACACGTTTCCCCATCTCAAAGGTGGCGGTGCCACCATTGGACTGCATAATATGATAAACTTTACCCATCCCTAGCTCAGCCAAGTTCTTCTCCAGATTGGTCAGATAGAACTTGGCAACGGGCATCACATAGCTGTTGAGCACCGCTGTGTTCGTACGTTCGTACTCGCGCCATTCTTGGGTGATCTCATGCGAAAGAGTCACCGGGATCTCGGGCACCATCTCCCGCAGAATCTCGCCACAGCGAATTTCATGGGCGGGGTTGGCGTATGAATGCAAGAAGCAAACGGCAATCGCCTCCACCTTTTCCTTGCGGCAAAACTCAGCAGCCCGACGTACATCCTCCTCGTGTAAAGGTTCTAGTACTTCCCCCTTGCAGTTCATCCGTTCCCGCACTTCTAAGCGCAGATAGCGCGGCACAAACGGCTTGGGCTTGGTATAGTACATATTGTACAAGTCAGGGCGGTTGGCACGGGTGATTTCCAAGACATCGCGAAACCCTCGTGTAGTGATCAACGCCGTCTTAGCACCCTTGCGCTCCGTCAATGCGTTGATGATCACAGTAGAACCATGCACGAAGAAGGAAGTTTCTGGCACTTTGATAGCGGACTTGCGTAAGGTGTCGATCACCCCCTGAGCAAAATTAGCTGGTGTCGTGGACGCCTTCGCTACGCCGATCTGACCGGTTTGTTCGTCGAGATACACTAGGTCAGTGAAGGTGCCACCAATGTCGGTAGCTACTCTCATAGTAGGGTGCCTCCTCGTTATCAATATATTATGTCAAGTTATATCCTGTTTCTCAAGATGGTTGCCTGAGTGATTTGGATACAAGTGACAACGCACGAAATGTTCACCTCCCGCGTCTGTCATTTGCGGGTCGACCATGGGGCAGATATCCATCTTGTACGGACAACGCAAATGGAAGCTACATCCGCTGGGGATGTTAACCGGGCTGGGTATTTCACCGCGCGACTGTACACGTTTGGGCTTGAGCGCTTCTTCCTCTTCAGAGACCACTGGGATGGAGGACAACAACATCTGGGTATAAGGATGCCTGGGGTTTCGGAAAAACTCGCTTGCCTCCGCCACTTCACAGATTTTGCCCAGGTACATAATTGCGACCCGCGACGCAACATTGCGCATCAAGCTCAAATCGTGGGTGATAAACAGATAGGAGAGATGGAACTCCTCTCGCAGGCGTAATAGTAAATTGATAATCTTCCCCTGAATAGACACATCCAGGGCGGAAGTCGGCTCATCAAGGATGATAAAAGAGGGTTCGGCTGCCAACGCCCGAGCAATGGCCACGATCTGCTTCTCACCTCCGCTAAGTGCATGGGGATACTTGTACATATAATCGACTGGCAGCTCGACCATCTCCAATAGCTCAGCAATACGCCCGATGTGCTTTTTGGTCGGTTGATGGATGCTGAGCGGCAATTCCAATATCTCCTTCACACTGCGACGCGGATTCAGGGATGATCCTGGATCTTGGAAGACAATCTGAATCTCCTTCTTTATATGTCGAGGACGTTTGCCCTCTTTGGTGAATAAGCTCTCGCCCTGGAATTCGATCACCCCTGAGGTAGGCCGATACATTCCGATGGTTGTGTATGCCACCGTGCTCTTGCCCGATCCGGATTCGCCCACCAAGCCAAATATCTCACCCTTGTGGATCGCAAACGACACCCCATCCACCGCCTTAACGGTGATCGGTTCGCGCTTCAGTAACCCACGATATCCAACGATGAAGTACTTTTTGAGCTCCCTGTATTCGAGAATAGGGGTCATCTGCCGTACAGCCTCTGGTGTGTCAGCATGCGTAAAGATAGCAGGCAACGTGGTGCTCCTCACCCACCGTGAACACGGGTGGTTTCTCTCGTCGGCAAATTTCCATAACATACGGACAGCGCGGATGAAAGCGACAGCCCCCGGGGGGGTTGAGGTAATTAGGGATACGACCGGGAATCCCTTCGGCCACTCCACCGCCCGAGAGACGTGGCACCGATTGCATCAACCCACGTGTATAAGGGAACATAGGATTTGCGAATAAAGCTTTAGTAGGCGCTGACTCGACGATGCTGCCAGCGTACATCACATATACACGATCCGTCACCTCACGCACTACCCCTAGCGTGTGGGTGATAAGAATAACAGAGGTATTACGCTCTACCACTAGATTGTGCAGCAATCGCAGGATCTGATCCTGAATGGTGACATCCAAAGAAGTGCCCGGTTCGTCTGCGATCAATAGCTCCGGTTGGGTGGCCAGCGCCATTGCAATGCAAACTCGCTGTCGCATACCACCACTTAGCTGAACAGGATAGCTGTGCAAAAGCCTCTCGGGATCTGCCAGGGCTACCTCCTTAAGAGCTTGGAGTGCCTTTGACTGGATCTGTCGGGCATCCAACCTGCCATCGCCATACGAATATCGGATCACATCGCCCAGCTGTTGCCCAACTGTAAACACGGGGTTCAAGGCCGCAGTAGGATCCTGGAAGATCATCGAGATGCCACGTCCGCGAAGCTGACGCAGCTCATCAGGACGCATCTTTAATACGTCCTTCCCATGAAAGAGCACCTGCCCTCCTGCGACCTTGGCTGGTGGCTCAGGCAATATGCGCAAGATAGCTTTCATTGTGGTGGTCTTGCCACAGCCTGATTCGCCCACCAAGCTCACTTTTTCACCGGCGCGCACAACCATGTTGACACCATCTATGACTTTAAGATGGCCGCCAAACACCTTGAAATGGACACGCAGATCACGAACTTCGAGCAAGGGAGGGGTATCCATATCCATCTGGCAATTAGACCTCTTCTGCGGCCAGTAAGTCGCGTAGACCGTCACCCAGAAGGTTAAAGCCCAGCACGATCACAACGATACCCAAAGCGGGGAAGACCGGAATCCACCATTGGTCAGGCAAATAGCGCGCACCGTCGGCCACCATAGTGCCTAATCCCGGCTTGGGTGGCTGTACTCCCAAACCGACGAAGCTGAGTGAGGAGCCGATCAGAATAACCCAACCCATATCCAAGCTCATCTTGGTGAAAATAGGTGAAACACAATTGGGTAGAATCTCACGGAAGAGGATGTGCGCCCTACTTGCTCCAAGTGTCTCCGCCGATTTGACGAAATATTCATTGCGCAGCTGGCTGGTAAGCCCATAAACCAGCCGCGTGTACCAGGGCCACCACATCAAGGACACTGCCATCATCGAATTCATCAAATTGGGCTTGAGCACCGATGCGATGGCCAGTGCGAGGATGAGCGGCGGCACCGCCAAAAAGATATCTGTGATGCGCATAATCACGGTGTCCAACCATGTACCCTGACTGTAGCCGGCTATCAGACCCAAGAGAACCCCTGGCGGCACAACCAGTGCTAACACGACGATACCCATCAGCAGAGCATCTTGGAAACCGAAGATCACACGCGTAAAGATGTCACGTCCGATCGTGTCGGTGCCGAAAAGGTAACGAGGATTAGGGGGCAGTTTGGCGTTGGCGAAATCGGTGAAGGGCCCGGCATGATGAGGATACGGTGTCACATAGGGAGCAAAGACAGCTAGGAGCACGATTGTCAACACAATAGCCAGCCCCGCCACCGACAACGGGTTGCGCGAGAATTTATACCAAGCACGACCAATGTTTTCACGTCGGCTGCGCCGTTGCAGTTCTTGCCAATCTATCGAGGCAACGCGTCCTACCTCGCCTTGCAGTCCAGATGTCCAGCTTTTTGCTGCCTCGGTCACGTTACTCGCTCCTTTCAGCACTCAGGCGAATGCGCGGATCGAGATGCGCAACCACAATGTCCACTACGATGTTGACCACAATAAAGACAACCCCCAAGACCAGAATCACAGCAGCGATGGCATTCAAATCCTTGCGCAACATCGCGTTGATGCCGTAACGCGATATGCCCGGCCAGTTGAAGATCAGCTCTACGAGAAAAGCACTGCTTAACGTGCCCGCGAAGTCCAAGCCTAGGATGGACACTGTCGGAATGAGCGAGGGCTTGAGCAGATATTTTCCCATAATAACCCGTTCTGGGATGCCCAACGCTCGTTCTGCGGCAATGTAATCCTTAGTGAGGTTATCCGACATCGTCGCCCGTGTGATACGCGCTTCTTGCGCCAAACCGCCCATCGCCAGAGCAATCGCCGGAAGCACAAGGTGTTTCAGCGCATCCCAAAAGACAACGGGATCGCCGGCCAACAATGCATCGACCGTCATCAAACCGGTGATCACTGGTGGGCGAGACAATCCTTCACTCAGACGGCCAATAGTGGGCAACCACTTCAGCCAATAGCCGAAGACAAGCATAAAGATGATGGCAAACACAAATGCCGGGGTCACCACACCCAGATAGGAAAGGACGCGCACGACGTTATCGATCCATTTGTCCTTGTGTCGCGCTGAAATGGTGCCCAGCAGGATGCCAAACCCGCCCATCAAGATTCCGGCGAACAATGCTAGCTCTAAGGTAGCAGGGAAGAACTCCTTGATATCCTCAGCTACTTCACGACGTGTCACTAGGGAAATACCAAACTTGCCCTGCAGGGCATCAACCAACCAATAACCGTACTGTACATATAACGGCTCATCGAGATGCATCTGGGCACGCAAATTGTCGACGACCCATTGCGGCGCCCTGGCCCCCACGGCCATACGCGCTGGATCGCCGGGGAGAACGCGCGAAATGCCAAAAATCACGACAGAAAGGCCGAGCAAAACAAAAATAGAATGTAACGCGCGCTTGAGGATAAACGTAACCAGTTTCATCGCTAACTCTTTGCACAACGTGGACTTGGTCCCCGAGGGCCATTTTCCTCGGGGACCAGGTCGAGGATCAGAAAGTTACCTCACCTTTTGACGCCGATCTTAAAGGCCAGCAGATCGTATCCCATCATTGGGATGACATCGCCCTTAGCAGCCGGCCAGTCTACATAGTCCTGGTAGGCATGCTTTTCCAGCTGGTCGTACACAAAGATGGACGGCGATAGATCTGCCAGCTTAGCCTGGATGACCTGATACTTCTTGAAGCGCTCTGCTTGATCCAATGTGCTCAGTGCATCCTCGATCTCGGCGTCTAGATCCTTGTCGAGCAGCCATTCGTTCTGCGACCACGTCGCGGCCGAGCTGGAGTGGTAGCGCTGCTTCAGCATCGGGCCGGCCTCAGGCAGATCGGCGGAGACATAGATACTGACAATGTGAGGGCTGGTCTCCTGCTTGGAGGTATTCTCCACCACAGAGAGCCAGGGCGAGGAAACAATTTCCACTGGGATGCCAATCTCTGCCATATTGGCCTGGAACAAAAGGGCAAACTTCTCCTCGTCCGGCACCTCCGAGATCCAGACGAACTGCACTGGGTATTTATCCAGCTCGCCCTTATACTTGCATTGTTCCAGCTCTGCCTTTGCCTTGTCCAGATCGCGCTTATACACTGTGACGTTAGGATTGTGACCACCCAGCGCAGCGTTAACCGGTCCCACCATAGGCTTAGTGCCCGGCCATTCTAGCTGCACAGCCGCCTCATAGTCGAAGGCATACGCCATAGCGCGGCGGCAATGGACATCATCCGTCGGTGCCAGGCGGTTGTTTATCATGAAGTAGAAGCTGGTCATATTCGGGTAAGCAGCGACGTCCACGCCGGGCAGCTCATCCAAGGCCTTGAACGATTCGAGAGTTTGCCACTGGTCGGTGATCTCCAGTTCCTTATTGGACATCATCGTGCGGATGGTGGAGGCCTCGGTAGTGCCAATCATCTTGTAATAGTCCGGCGCATTGGGAACAAAAGTGCCCCACCAATCCTTGTTTTTCTCCATCAGCAAGTATTCCTGGAGCGGAAATTCCTTGACCTTGTAGGAACCGGAGCCAGCGTCGTGCGTCAGGAGATAGTCCTTGCCATAGTCACCCTCTTCTCCGTACGGGCCTTCTTTTTTGGTGTTGGCACGTACCAGCTTCTCATTCAGGATGTATAGGCGTGCCAAGCTGGGCAGGAAAAGGCCTGTGGGCTGCTTGAGGGTGAACGCAACTGTGTAGTCGTCCTTCGCTACAGCACTTTCAACGATGTCGGTGAACAGATAGGCATATCCCTCACCGATCTTAAGCATGCGATTCATGCTGTACGCCACATCGCTGGCCTTCATCTCGGTGCCATCATGGAATTTGATCCCCTTCTTGATGGTGAACGTCCAAACCTTGCCATCCGAAGAGGTTTCCCACTTCTCGGCCACCCAGGGATCGACCCCACCTTCTGCATTGGGGAAGACCAGCGTGTCATAGAGGTTGGCCAAAGCAGTTGAGCTGGCAAAGTCGGAGCCGACGGCTGGGTCAATGTAGCATGGCCATGCGTAGCTCACGCGCAGCCAGGTGCCCTCCCCAGCAGCCGCCGAAGGGGCCTCCGCAGCAGAAGCTGCCTCGGAGCCGACAACCTTGGCTGGACCCACCTTGTCACCCGTGGCAGGATCGACCCCTGTGTCGAGCTTCCCTTCGGCCATCAGCTTGAAAATCTCATCCAGCTTGGCCTTCGCCTCATCCGGGATGGCTTTCTCCGCATCGTGGAAGGGGGTCAAACCGATGCCGTTCGACGCAGCATCGAATACCATGGTGCCACCTTTGAACGTGCCCGTCGCGGCGGCCTTGACGGCATTGTATACAGCCACGTCAACACGTTTACCCGCGCTGCTCAGCAGCTTGTCGGCACCTTTCTCCTTGCCACCCTTGAACGTGGTAAAGTATTCATCCTGGTCGACGCCGATCACCCAAATACCCTGCTGGGCTGCACCCAAAATAGCACCCGAGCCGGTTGGGCCTCCGGCGCCGAAGATTACATCTGCTCCCTCAGCGATTTGGCTTTCCGCCGCTGCCTTGCCTCGAGCTGGATCAGTGAAGCTGTCAATATAGACGCCGATCACCTTGCAATCTGGACACACATAGGCTACACCGTTCTCATAGCCATTGCGGAACTTCTTGACCGCCGGGATTTCCATACCGGCCACGATTCCTACTACCTTGCTCTTGGTCATCTGTCCCGCCAGCGCACCAGCCAAGAAACCAGACTGATCCTCGCGGAACACCAAGCCTTGCACATTGGGAATGACCGGATCGTAGGCATAGTCCACGATGGCAAACTTCACATCGGGATGTGCCTCTGCCATTTTCTTGGTGGTCTCCCCCATCATAAAGCCGACGGTCACGATCATCCCGTAACCTTCGTCAATAAACTGTTTCACATTCTTCTCATAATCAGTTGGTTGCTGGGTCTCGATGAAGGCGCTCTCCAACCCAAACTCTTTGGCCGCCTTCATAAAGCCCTCATAGGCATACTGGTTGAACGTACCATCGTTCACCTTGCCCACATCTGTTACCAACCCGATTTTCAGCTTACCTTCCGCCGGTTTAGCTGCCTCGGTGACTTCAAGTGCCTCCGTGGGAGCTTCCGTTGCTTCGGGTGCCTCAGTTGGTGTGGCAGCCTCTGTCGGCTTTGGTGTCTCTGTAGGGGCTTCTGTCGCCTTGGGTGCCTCAGTCGGCGTGGCAGCCTCTGTCGCCTTGGGTGCCTCGGTCGGCGTGGGCGTTGCCGGCGCGCATTGAGCCATAAACATAGAGAACACCACCAGCAAAGCAGCTAGGATGAAAAAGTGCCTGCGCATACCTCTCCTCCTAATATCAAAATAGAATGGGCCGCTGTAAACGGGGTGTGGTAGAGAAGAGAGCAGAATTGACTCGTCGGACCTCACCTCCTTTCTGGGATATGATCTGACGCGCTGGAATGAATTCAAAATCCTGGCGAAGAAAGCACGCTCAATCCTATAGGGATAAAAATCCGACATATACTCAATTACTATATCGGAATATTGACTCTTTGTCAATCTTACAACCCTTTCAGATCTTTGGACTCGAGGCGGTAGCAATGTTCTTTGCTCCGTGCTCTCTTCATGCTATTATGAGGTAACAAGAGTGAGAATTATATGGCAAGTCCGTAAGACACGGTTAACATTGTCCGCGGATGATATCGGAACGAAGGATAAATGAGAGGCGATGAGGATATCGTATACCTGGTCAAGTAAAAAGAATAAGAGGGGGAAACGAGCAGCAGCTGTATTGCTCTGGCTGATTTTAACGTTCTTCATCACCACCACCCCTGGCATAGCGCAGCCAAGTGTCTCGGACGCTGTGGTGCTGCTCAAAGTCACCGGAGTGATCGATCCGGTTGTGGCCGGCTATGTGGAACAAGGAGTGCAAGTGGCCACTGAAGAGGGTGCCCGATTAGTGATCATCCAGCTGGATACACCGGGTGGATTGGATACCGCTATGCGCACCATCGTGCAAACTATTATGAACGCCAAGGTGCCTGTGGCGGTCTACGTAGCACCCTCCGGCGCACGGGCGGCCTCAGCCGGTGTGTTCATCACAGCCGCGGCGCATGTAGCTGCGATGGCTCCGGGTACCAATATCGGCGCAGCACGTCCGGTGGACATCGGACAGGGTGAAATGCCAGAAACCGTGGCCGACAAGGTGACCAATGATGCCGTCGCCTATTTGGCCGCTA
>JASFBB010000091.1:0-7503 GCA_036172345.1 Anaerolineae bacterium | reverse complement strand
CCGCGAGCGCCTCGAAGCAACCCTGATCCACCGCCAGCCAGACAGGGTTTGCGTGGACTTCGGCTCAACGGCCCGCAACGTTGGTTAATCGGCCGTCTGCTCGGGGCAGAGGGGGGATCTATACAACCAAGTGAGCTGGCCAAGCTCACCATGATCCTATATACCGCCGATTGGCTTGCTTCTAAAGGCGAACGTATCCGCCATGTAAGGGCCGGATTGTTGCCATTTGCCGTTTTGCTAGGGCTGGTGGTCGGCTTGATCGTTTTGCAACATCATCTCACTTCCGCAGCGATCATTGCCACAAATGGCATTGTCATGTTCTTTGTTGCGGGCGGAAGCATTTGGCAGATGCTGGTGTGCGGAGTTCTCGGTGGCATCTCAATAATGCTGCTTATCCTGGAATCGCCATACCGGTTGGAACGTGTTCTGACATTTTTATCGCCATTCAGCGAACAAGCAGCGAAGGACTCGCCGTCTATTCAGAACCTGATTGCTCTAGCCTCAGGCGGTCTGACGGGCGTCGGGCTCGGAGAGAGCCGAGGGAAGTTCGGGTACGTCTCGGTGCCCCACAGTGATAACATTTTTGCAATATTGGGCGAGGAGATGGGGTTGCTCGGGTGCCTCGCGGTATTGGGATTGTTTGCTTTTGTCGCTCATCGAGGATTTCGCATCGCAATGAGTGCACCGGATATGTTTGGAACGTTGTTGGCTACTGGTATTACATTCGGGCTGGTCTTTCAGGCGATCTACAACATAGCCGTCGTCACAGCAACTGTACCCACTGCAGGGATCACATTGCCTTTTATCAGCTACGGTGGCTCATCTATGGTGATCTCGTTAGCAAGCATCGGTCTCCTTTTGTCCATTTCGCGAGGGGCGGCACTATCCGAAGAGGCGAACCAAGTCACAGGGAGAGATTTGCGTAGTGAGACTCATGATTTCTGGGGGAGGGACAGGAGGGCACGTCTATCCCGCGCTCGCCGTGGTGGCCTGTTTAATGGGTCGAGGTGAGTCACGCTTCAAACCCTCTGTTTCACTTTCAGCTATCTGTTGGGTAGGCAGCCATAACGGGATGGAGAAGGCGCTTGTCGAGCGGAACGGTATCCCGTTCGTGGGCATTACAGCATCGGGTGTGCGGGGGCGCGGGCTGCTCCAGGCGACACAAGGGATAATGGCCTTGGCCCGTGGCTTTGTGCAAGTGCACCATCTGATATCAACATTTCGGCCAAATGTTTTGTTCGCAACCGGGGGCTACGTATGTGCACCCGTGGTACTCGCGGCATGGCTGGCTCGTGTACCGGTTTTGATCTACCTGCCCGATGTAGAGCCTGGTTTGACAATTCGATTATTGGCAAGTCTGGCACGACGGGTGGCGGTCACCACGGCCGCCTCAGTGCGATTCTTCAGATCGGGTCAGGTCGTGGTAACTGGTTATCCAGTGCGACAAGCACTGTTGGCCAATCACGATCCAGCCGCTGCTCGGAAGCGCCTAGGGTTGGTGGCCCGAGCTCTCGCGGGAGAAGACCGAGTACTACTCGTTATGGGCGGCAGCCAGGGTGCGCGCAGTATCAACCAAGCAATCTGTAAGGGAATCGTGGAGCTGTTGACAGAAGCACAAGTGATCCACCTCACGGGACGTCGAGACGTGGAATGGGTGCAGGATCGGCGAGCTGCGCTCCCCAGCGCGCTTCGCGCTCGCTACTATGTATATGATTACCTGGAAGAAGAGATGGCAGACGCACTATTGGCGGCTGATCTAGTGATAGCACGTGCAGGAGCTTCCACACTGGGGGAACTCCCCGCAGCAGGAGTCCCCAGCATATTAGTCCCTTATCCGTATGCCGGTGCGCATCAATGGGCTAACGCACGCTTCCTCGCCGATGCAGGTGCAGCGATGATTGTGCCAGATCGTTTGGTAAATAGCCAGTTGGTGCCAACCGCGCTCTCTCTGCTCAGGGATGCTGAGCGCAGGGCGGCAATGAGTCGCGCCGCACATAATCTAGCGCAACCGGATGCTGCCGAGCGCATTGCTCGTGAACTGGGGGAGCTGGCTTCATGAGTCAACCATTGCAGATTGACTATACGCTGGTTACTTACCTTGTGATCGGCATCTTTGCCCTGGTGGGTTTTATGCGCGGCTGGTGGAAAGAAGCTGTGACCACGGGACTCCTTACTTTGTTGATCTTGGTGGTCAAGCGGCCAGAAGCGGCTGCCACGGTGTTTGATTTCATTGACAAACTGGTGATGACAATCTGGCAGGCGTTGCAACGCGTGCGCGAGACATCCGATCTAGTCGCCTCCGCGTTGCCTGCCGAGGAGCCACCTGTAATAGATGCCAAGCGGCAATCTATCTATATCATCATTCTAGTTGCGGCCGTGATTGCTTCCTACTTCTTCAGCAAGATTGGCCTTACCCAGACCATGAGCGCCGGCGCACGTCTGATTGGCGGTTTGCTGGGTGCTTACAACGGGTATATTGTGCTCAACCTGCTGGATTGGTTTATGCGGGGCCGCCTGCCCGGCGCCGAGGAAGTAGCTGCCGCCGGTGCCCCGCCAAGTGAGGTCACGTTCACGGTGAAGAACTTACCAGCAACCAGGACCTTGGAGCAGGATGGGATAGTCTTGTTGATCTTGGCAGGTGGATTTCTCGTATTCCTTTTGGCGCTTGTGACTTCCATCAAACTGGGTCGCCAGCAACCACCCCTATACCGAAAAGCCGAGAAGAGAGAAGTGCGTACGAGAAAGACTTGAAGCCAAATCATGCTGACTGAAGGAAGGACACCCACAAAGCGTATACACCTGGTAGGCATCGGAGGAGCCGGCCTTTCCGCGATTGCGCGTGTGTTGCTGGCACAAGGATATCGGGTGTCTGGAAGCGACCTGTGTGTTTCAGAGACGACCCGACAGCTGGAAATGCTAGGGGCGACAGTCCACATCGGCCATGCGGCTGATCACCTTGGCCCAAAAGAAGATACCGATCTAGAAGCTGTGATCATCTCCTCTGCTATTGCCGCCGACAATCCAGAAGTTTTAGAGGCCCATCGTCGCGGAGTGCCCATCTACAAACGGGCGGGGTGGCTGAAACGTATCAGCATCGAACGAGATCTGCGCTGTGTGGCAGTAGCAGGCACCCATGGTAAAACGACTACCACCGCGATGATCACCTACATTGCTCACCAAGCGAACTTGCAGCCCACCTTTCTCGTGGGAGGTATCCTGCGTCAGCTGGGGACAAACGCAGGTGCAGGTTCCGGTGATGTGTTTATCATAGAAGCTGATGAGTACGATCATATGTTTCTAGGCATTTATCCCAAGATTGCCGTAATCACAACGGTGGAGTGGGATCATCCTGACTGTTACCCCACACCAGAATCCATGCGCGATGCCTTCGCCCAGTTCGTGGGACACATCCCCCAAGAGGGATGGTTGGTCGCCTGTGCGGATGATCCCGGGGTCGGTGAGGTGATCACCCATGCCCATCACAACGATCAGTTGCATGCCCATCTAGATACCTACGGATTGTTGTCCGAGGCACACTGGCAAGCACAAAATCTATCTGCAAACGCCTATGGCGGCTACAGCTTCGAGATAGTGTGTGGTGGACGCCCGGTACAAAGGGTTTCGCTGCGGGTGCCTGGCATCCATAACGTGCAGAATGCCCTTGGAGCCGTAGCGGCGGCCAAGCACTTAGGCGTGAGCCTTCAACATGCGGCAGCTGCCCTATCGGATTTTACGGGGGTGGAACGCCGTTTTGAACACAAGGGTGAGGTAAACGGCATCATTGTGCTCGACGACTATGCCCATCACCCCACCGAAATCCGGGCCACTTTGGCCGCCGCACGGATGGTCTATGGAAGACGCCCGCTATGGGCCGTATTTCAGCCGCATACCTATTCGCGCACACGAGCGCTATTGGATGAATTTGCTCACGCCTTTACCGATGCTGATCACGTAATCGTACTTGACATTTTTGCTGCTCGCGAGGCGAAGGATGAAGAGGTCAGTGGTGCTCTCATCGTGGAACACACACTTCATCCCGATGCGCATTATATTGGACGCATAGAACAGGCGGCCGAATATATATCGAGACATATCGAGCCAGATGCCATTCTGATTACATTGGGTGCTGGGGATGGTTATCGAGTGGGGGAGCAAGTGCTCGAAAAATTGAGGCGCTGTTCACAACGCTGAGAAGGGTTCTCGTGCCAATATGAAGCTGCCTGTAAACCTCTTAGCATTGGAAAAGGATCTACGGAGCATAGTGGGTGATCGTGTGCGTCGTCATGAACCCATGGCACGTCACACCCTCTTGAGAGTAGGCGGTCCGGCTGATCTGTGGCTGGTCGTTGCTGCGATAGAGGAATTAGTTGCCGCAGTACAGCTGGCACGAGAACATCAATGCCCAATGTTGCTGATAGGAAGCGGGGCCAATCTACTGGTAAGCGATAAAGGGGTGCGAGGGCTGGTGATCCAGAATCGCTGTGAGGGCACTACGTTCATCACCAATGATAAACCACGTGCCACTGCGCTGTCCGGCACCCATCTGGCGTCTTTGGCACGTCTAGCAGCTCATCGTGGGCTGAGTGGATTGGAATGGGCAATTGGTGTACCTGGCACCTTGGGAGGTGCCTTGGTTAACAATGCCGGCGCTTTTGGGGGTTGCATAGCAGATCGCTTGACACGTGCTGAGATCCTTACACCAGGTGGAGAGCGCGCATGGCAATCCACCGAGTGGTTCGAGTACGGATACCGTTCGAGCCGCCTGAAGGGCTTCACAGCAGGTTCACTAAATCCCTTCATCGTGTTGCAAGCTGAGCTCTGCTTCGAGCGTGCTTCACCGCTAGAAATTGAGGATCGCATAGCCCGTTTCACCGAGCAGCGCAAGCGTACGCAGCCAAGTGGTGCGAGCCTGGGCAGTATGTTTAAAAACCCTCCTGGAGACCATGCCGGGCGTCTCATAGAAGCGGCCGGCTTGAAAGGATGGCAAATTGGCGGTGCACGTATCTCAGAACAACATGCCAACTTTTTCTTGAACACAGGTCACGCATGTGCAGCTGACTTCGTCGCCCTCATTGAACTTGCCCGAGAAAGGGTGTGGGCAAAATTTGGAATAGAGATGGAACTGGAAATCCAGCGAGTAGGAGAGTGGGAGTGACTGGTGTAAGCGGTGACAAGACTTACACGCGCCCGCGCAAGCTGCGGGTAGGAATACTTTTTGGGGGGCGTTCCGATGAGCATGAGGTGAGCTTGATCTCGGCGCGTGGAATCATTGGAGCCATTGATCAAAATCAATACGAGGTGGTGTTGATCGGCATTACGCGGGAAGGTCAATGGGTGATAGGCGACGATCCTTTAAGGGCATTATCGACCGGTCAGAATGTGGCGCACTTGAGAACCATAAAGGTCTCACTTGAGATGCGCGACCACTCGAAAGAGTTCTTGTCCGAGAGCGATTTTCAGTTACAGAGTTTGGATGTCATCTTCCCAGTCTTGCACGGGCCATATGGTGAGGATGGCACAGTACAAGGCTTGTTAGAGGTCTTAGGAGTGCCATACGTTGGAGCTGGTGTACTGGCGAGCGCCGTGGCGATGGATAAAGCGATTGCCAGGCAATTGTTTGCTGCCAACGGATTACCTGTGTTGCCATATCGCGTGTTTCTGAGCCACGTGTGGGAATCGCACCCCGAGGAAGTGATCGCCGAGTGTGAAGATGTGCTGCGCTACCCAATGTTCACCAAGCCCGCTAACTTAGGCTCGAGTGTGGGGGTGAGCAAGGTGCACAACCGCGCCGAGTTAGAGGCCGGGTTATACGAAGCGGCGCGTTACGATCGCAAGATAGTTGTTGAACAAGGCATCGAGGCACGTGAGATCGAGGTGAGCGTTTTGGGAAATGACACGCGCATCGCGTCGGTGCCTGGAGAGATCATCCCATCTCGTGAATTCTATAGTTATGCCGCCAAGTACCTGGACGACGCCTCCCAGTTATTGATCCCGGCACCGCTTTCGCCACGAGAGGTACAACGCATCCAGGAGATCGCGCTCAAGGCTTGTGCTGTCATAGATTGCGCCGGTATGGCACGAGTGGATTTCCTAATGGACAAGCACAGTGGGGAAACATGGCTGAGTGAAATTAACACGATTCCCGGCTTCACCCCTATCAGTATGTACCCCAAGCTATGGGAGGCAAGCGGTATCAGCTACACCGAGCTCATCGATCGCCTGATTCAGCTGGCCTTAGAACGGTTCGGGAATCGTCAGCGTTACTCAACCCGTTTCGACCCATCGCGGGCAACATAGGTCGAGGCAGAAACGGAGTACATAGTGCGAGCACGTGGCAAGCGTCGATCTCTGAGAAGATTAGGGACAGTAGCATATCAGAGCTACTCCGACGTCCACCATGGTTCGGTTCAGACTATGCGACTGCAACGCCTATCACTTTTCGATGGCAGGCGTCTTTCGAAGCTGCTGGCTGGAGTGTTACTCGCGTTCTTAGCTTGGTCGTTCTATTTGCTGTTCTCTTCGCCAAGTTTCTACGTTTCTCAAATTGAAGTGAACGGTAATACGTTAACGAGTCTCAGCGAGATCTATCTGGCCACCGAATTAGAAGGCATGAGCATCTTCTGGGTGGATCCTGAAATGGTCAAAACCCATGTTGAGGCTTTGCCATATGTTAAGCGGGCTGAAGTGCAAGTAACGTTGCCGGCGCAGGTGGTCGTCACAGTCGAGGAACGTATTCCGCAACTGGTGTGGCGCTCAAGCATTGATAACCAAATGTGGTGGATCGACACAGAGGGGGTGGTGTTGGAACCGCGCGGTATCTTGGAGGGAGCAATCGTTGTGACGGATGAAAGCGCCCAACCTTTGATTCTAAAAGCTGGGCAGAGGCTGAACCCCGCTATTCTGGCATCCGTTCGGGCGTTACATGCCCTGCTGCCGGATCTCCGAGAAGTGACCTATGAGGCAAACCGGGGTATTGGGTTCAGAACAGGTGAGGGATGGCCTATCTATTTGGGAGACGAGCATCAAATGGCGCTCAAGCTCGCGATCCTCAAAGAGCTGCGGAGACAGATGATCGAACGGAGAACCATCCCTCGCTACATTGACCTGCGGTTTCCGCCGGATGCGCGTTTTCAGATCGAGCACTGAGATGCCATATATTGTATCAAAAGACTTTGCTGACTACGAAATATTGCGGTATATTGATCATAATACCTCTCGCCCAATGGTCTCCTGACGAAAGCTCGTGAGGAGGAAGCAAGTGGAACGCGTTGTAGCTTGCGTAGATGTTGGTACATCCAAGATATGCACCTTGATCGGTGAAGTAGATCAATCCGATGACTTGCGCATCGTGGGCGTTGGGATTGTCCCCTCACGTGGTATTCGTAAGGGTGTGGTGGTCAATGTGCAAGAGGCTACGGACGCCATCCTCGCTTCAGTGGAAAGAGCGGAGCGATTAGCCGGTTATGAAATTGAAAGTGCCTATGTGGGGTTAGCCGGTGCTCA
>JASFBB010000090.1:0-5845 GCA_036172345.1 Anaerolineae bacterium | reverse complement strand
TCCCGGTAGTTGCGCGGCGCGTGCGGATAGCGCACCCGATAACTATAATTTTTCTCTTTCAACTCGACCACTTCCCGCAAATCAGCGTGCTCGAAGTAGAACTGTAAATCAGGATTATCCAAGAAAAAGTTCTCCACCATCTATATACTCCTACTAAGGGCATCGACCGTCATTCCCACCTTACTTCTTCGCCAGGGACAGGGGCACCTCTGCTGGCATTGCTCACACCTTGCCAAAGGCCTCTTTCACATGTCTCGTGTTCAGGTAGTACAGCACGATGGCGGAGATCACGATCGAAACGATCTGTGAACTCCAGTTACCATAGAACACGCCGTAGATAATGGACAAGAGGATGCTGATGATTAGAATGATCACCCCCAACGTCCACGCCCACGACTTCAGCGACCATGCGCCAATGGCAAAAACAATTTCTCCGACGCCAATCACCAGGGCAACAAAGCCCAAGATGATGGCGCCCACACCGGCGCCTAGCTCACCATGCCGGCGCCTAACGCGCCCAAGCCCAGCAAGCCGATTCCGCCGATGATCCCGAAAATGCCACCGATCACCGCCAGAATAGCGATAATGGTCACACCGGTGGGTCTTTTTCTCTCCATTTATCTCCTCCTTTTGTCAAAGTGTTATTGTCAAATTATTAAGGCGAGCCAGGCCCAGTTAAACAGGCTTCTCTCGTGTGCTCAACTTCCACACCTATAGCGGGATAAGGTGCCCCTGTCCCTGACAAAGAGTGCAAAGCGCTCTTTTCACCCCCAACAGAAAACGACACAATTAGCGTGTCTTCTCACGCAGTGCTTTGATCATCAGCGGGATAACTTCCTGCGCGTCACCAACGATCTTGTAATGGGCAATCTGCATAATCGGTGCGTTCGGATCGGTGTTGATGGCGATAATCTTGTTTGACTCGCTCATACCCGCGCGGTGCTGCACCGCACCCGAGATACCGGCCGCGATGTAGAGACGTGGACGCACTGTGGTGCCTGTCTGTCCCACCTGATGGTCACGCGAGATGAAACCGGCGTCCACAGCAGCGCGCGAGGCGCCCACCTCACCACCCAGCAAGTTGGCCAGCTCATACAGCAATTGAAAATTTTCCTTGCTGCCCATGCCGGCGCCACCTGCTACGATCACCGCCGCATCTTTCAGGTTGACATTCGAATCGCGCGACTCACGGCTGAGCACTTGCAACACCAGGTCTTCCTTCTCAAAGGTGGGATGGATACGCTCGATGATGCCCTGCCGCATACCGTCCGGTTCGGGCTTGCGGAAGACACCTTCGCGCACCGTAGCCATCTGGGGGTGCATCAGCGGGTTGACAATCGTGGCGATCAGGTTGCCCCCGAACGCAGGGCGGATCTGGAAGAGCAAGTCCTTATATGTCCTGCCCTCCCGTCGGGAATAGTAATCACCGATCTGCAAGTCGGTGCAATCGGCCGTCAGACCAGCGCGCACGGCGCTTGCCACACGTGGAGCGAGATCACGCCCCAGTGGTGTGGCCCCGATGAGAACGACATAAGGCACCCGCTCGCGGATCAAATTGATGAGCACGCGTGCATAGGGCAGGGTACGGTAATGCTCCAGCTCGGGGTGGTCTGCCCACAGCACGAAATCCGCCCCATACTGGATGACTTGTTGCAGCAACGCCTCGACCTGGTACCCACACAACACACCGCCCACCCGGCTGCCCAAAGTGCGTGCCAGATCACATGCTTTGCCCACCAGCTCCAAGCTGGTGTCGGCGATTTTGCCATCCTGCTGCTCGATGAAGACCCATATATCACGTCCGTCGGTCATAAAAGCTCCCCAGAAAATTCACCCAATGATGTACTCCTGCACCAGCTCCTGCACCAGTGCGACGATGCCTTCACGCGTAGGGGGGATTTCCTTGGTCTCGGATTTCTCCAACACCACCATATTAATTTTGTACACTTGAGTGGGTGAACCAATCAGCCCCACCTTGTCCGAGTCGGCGCCGATATCGTCTACTGTCCAGACAGGGATGCACAGTCCACGCGCCCTCAGGAAATTGTCTAATTGCGCTTCGCTTTCAAACTCGGGCCATTTTTGCAGCAGCGCCGGGTACTCGTGCGGCGTTGCAGCCAGCTTGTATTCGATGCGCCGCCGTGCCGAAGGGGGACGTGGGCGGTTGGCCGATGCCACCACGGTCAGCAGACATGGTAAGGAACATTTGACCATTTCTCGACCTCTCTCCAGCGCGCGCATCACCACAATCTCGTCCCCTTGTAGCTGCACGATGCGTTCCGCGTACGTGATCTGCGGAATGCCTAGCTTCTCCGCCGTTTGAGGGCCTACCTGTGCCGTGTCACCATCGATTGCCTGTCGCCCACAGAACACCAGGTCGACAGCTCCTAACCGCTTAATCGCGCAAGACAACGCGTAGGAAGTCGCCAAAGTATCAGATCCAGCAAAACGCCGATCGGTGAGCAGGATAGCCTGATCGGCACCGCGATAGAGTGAATCGCGCAACACCTCCGCCGCCGAAGGGGGTCCCATCGTGATGACCGTAATGTGCCCTCCCTTTTCCTCGCGTACCTGGAGCGCCATCTCCAGTGCATTCAGATCCTCCGGATTGAAGATGGCAGGCAACGCAGCGCGGTTCACCGTGCCATCCGGCTTCATCACCTCGCCACTCAAATGGCGGGTGTCCGGCACTTGTTTCACCAACACCACCATCCGGTATCCTCTTTCAGACGCCATGCCGAGCTCCTTGGACTATCGAACTACAAAGTCGGTAGTATAACATTCCTTGGACCAGCCAGCAAAAAGACAGCGCAAAGCAAAGCGACGAGCCTATCTCGCCGCTTTCCAAGAAAACCCATCTACGCATCCTCGATCCAACTTGAAATACACCCCCCACCAAAAAAGCTCTTGACATATAGAACGAATTGGTGTATTATGTAAATGAAAGGTATATAGATTGCACCTGACAAAGTGCACATTCCTGCAAAACGCCATCTGCACACAGGGCGCAGTGTTTGGACACTGCGCCTCGAATTAAGGGAGGCGAACAGATGTCTGTCAAAGCGCTTGGTCCAATTGTGCTAGCTCTCGTCTGCTGCATTGCGTTACTACCACCTGGTGTGCTGGCTGCCCCACCGGATCAACAAGGCACCTACCACGTTGTGGCAGCAGGCGAAACACTGGCCGCTATTGCTGCTCGTTATGGAGTAACCATCAGCGAGATTATGCTGGCTAACGGCATCGCCAATGCCAATTTGATCTATGCCGGCCAACGCCTGCTCATCCCAACGCCTGGCGGGCCTGCCAGCGTACCCAAAGAGCACATTGTGAACCCGGGCGAGTCGCTGACCTCCATCGCGGCTCTCTACGGTATCAGTGTGGCTCAACTCGCGGCTGCCAACGGTTTGGGAACCAATGACTTCGTATTTGCAGGTCAGGTTTTGGTGATCCCGGCCGCTCAGCAGCCGGATACCTCCAATGCTGCCTTCGGCTGCCTCGCCCACCACACCGTACAACCCGGGGAAACCCTTTTCAGCATCGCGATGCGTTATCAGGTCACCGTAAGTTCACTGATCCAGGCAAATGCCATCGCCAATGCCAATCTGATTTACGCTGGCCAGCGGCTATGTGTGCCCTCGGGGGCTATAGATATGCTCCCGAGTGTGCCAGTGGTAGAGGAGATACCGGTCATCCCAGAACCTACGCCGCCCTCCACTTATCCTTCTTACCCATACGAAATGCCGGCGCCTTATCCGCCACCTAGCTATCAACCATCCGTACCCTCAGGAGGTGTGCCGCTGATCCCGCCGGAGTACAACCCCAATCCGCCGGGGATGGTCTATCCGCCATCGACGCCGGTAAGCCAGCCACCGACCTACCAGCCACCCAGCTATCCACTGTGTGCGGCGCCACCATGTCCGCCCATAACGGGCGACATCACCCCGATCGTGCAATCTGCTAGCTATGCTCAGAGCTCGGAACCGGGCGTGACCGTGGTGCGGGCCGAAGAGGTCTGGGTGGGCAATCAGACGGCCGATCCAGAGGATCCCCAGCAACGCACCACTCTTATGGTGATGGTATGGGACGGCAAGGGAGTGCCTGTCATCATGCGTGATGCCAGCGGAGCGGTGAAACGGCGCGTTGCCGGTGTCAATTTCGAGTTCAGCTGGGTGCCAACAGCGGTCTTCCGTGACATCGCCCCAGGCTTCTATGACGTATTCATCGAGGGCGAGCCGACGCGCGTCGTTCGAGCAGAAGTACACCCTGGACATCGCCCCCTGGTGGAATTTCGCAAGAGAGCGATGACACCTGAAGGGGGAGTTGCAGTAGCGACAGCCAGTGGCACGCGCTGGGTGGCCAACGTAATAGAAAACACCAGCGGCAACAAACCGCTGGGGCCGGCTTCAATTCTTGTAGTGCGCACTGGTATGAACGATCAAACCATCCGCATCAAGGCACCCCCCGGATTCGAGACGACTTGCATCACGGGCACCAAACCCGAACACGGCCCAGGCGCCTGTGATGTGGGTGGCCTGAATGCCGGCACCTACCAAGTGATTCTCGAAGGCACCGGAGTAGGTGTTGAGCTCTTCCTCGACGGCGTCGGAACCGCCACTGTCGAGTTCCACCCGGAGTAGACGCGCTCAAACACGTGGGTTCTCCTCCTTTGGAAGAGGCAGCTCCACCACCCAGCCTGGAGCTGCCTCTCGTCTTAAAGTCGGCACATCACTCACGAACAAAAAGGGCAACACTCTCGATGTGATATGTCTGGGGAAAAAGGTCTAGCAGGCGCACTTCCACCAGGCGGTAGCCATGTTCCCCAAGGGTGCGCGCGTCACGCGCCAGGGTTGCTGGATCGCAGGCGACAAGCGTCAAACGTTTGACCCCCAACTCCGCCAAACGGGTTATCACGGCTGCCCCACACCCCGCACGGGGTGGATCGGCGACAGCCAACTCGATCGGGCTCTCCAATGCATGGAGCACCTCAGTCACATCGCCTTGGATCACCTCCGCATTGTCCACACCGGCGCGCTGTAGATTCTCCCGGGCATCCAGCACGGCCATAGGGTTCTCCTCTACGGCGACCACGCGCGCGACATACCTTGCCATCGGCACACTGAACAACCCCACTCCAGCATAAAGATCCACCAGTCGTTGGTGCGCCTGGGGCGCCAGCAGCTCGCCCACAGCGGACACCAGAGCTTCGGCGCCGGCCGTGTTAACCTGAAAAAAGCTGCCGGCTGAAACTTTATAGCGACAACCTGCCACTTCTTCCTCTAAAAAGTCCCACCCCACCAGCGTGATGGGTAAGCCATCACGACGTAGCAATACACACGAGACCGGGACATCCACCTCGACCTCAAACGGCTCTTCATCCTCTGTTTCGAAAATCACCATGCGTTGACCGGTGCGCACTCCGGCGCGCAACGATAACTGCACAAGGCCTTCTATCTCAAGATCTAATTGTTCGTACAATTCTGCGAGCAACGGATGCATAATGAGGCACTTTGCGATGGGCTCTACCCGCTGGTCGTCATCCGCGGAGATGTAACCCAATCCCTCCGGGGCAGGATGAAGCTGCACATGATTGCGATAAGCCCACGGTTCTCCCACCGGTTGCATCGGCCGTATGAGCACATCGCTTAAGCCGGCCAGACGTGCGAGTTGATCGCGCACAATGGCCCTCTTGTGGCGCAATTGCGCCTCATAGCGAATATGCTGCCACTGGCAACCGCCACATCCGCGAGGACCGAAATAGGGGCAGGGCGGAGACACTCGATCCGGAGAGGGCATCATCACTTCGATCAGGCGGGCACGCGCCCAGTCTTTCTTGCTCGTTTCGATC
>JASFBB010000089.1:0-3235 GCA_036172345.1 Anaerolineae bacterium | reverse complement strand
CCGGCCGGTCGCCCGTACGGGACATTGTGCCGCTTGTTCACACGCGCAGCGCGGTTCGCACCCCCATCTGCACCGTGACTGCTATTTAGCGTAGTCCACAGCGCGCATTTCACGGATCACGGTCACTTTGATCTGTCCGGGGTATTCCAGCGTCTCCTCGACCTTGCGGGCGACATCCTTGGCGAGCATAATGGCGGCATAGTCGTCCACCTCCTCCGGCTTGACCAGGATGCGGATTTCGCGACCGGCCTGAATGGCGAAGCTCTCCGCCACCCCTTTGAAGGAATTAGCCACTTCCTCCAGTGCTGTGATGCGCTTGACGTAGCTCTCCAGGCTTTCGCGACGCGCGCCCGGCCGTGAGCCGGAGATGGCATCCGCGATGGAGACGATGATGGCCTCCAGGGAGTCCACTTCGACCTCCTGGTGGTGTGCGGCGATGATATCCACCACCGGCTGACTGACCCCGTAGCGCTTGGCGAGCTCGGCGCCGATGGCGGCATGGGGGCCCTCCATCTGATGATCCACCGCCTTCCCGATATCGTGGAGCAGGGCGCCGGCCTTGGCAAGCCGTACATCCGCGCCCAGCTCGGCAGCCAGGATGCCGGCGATGTGGGCACACTCCAGGGCATGCTGATACTGGTTCTGGCCGTAGCTGGTGCGATACTTCAACCGACCGATGAGCCTGACCAGTTCGGGATGCAATCCCGGTATGCCCACCTCCAGCACGGCGCGCTCACCTGCCTCGACGATGTCCTTCTCAACTTCCTCCTGGGCCATCTCGACCACCTTTTCGATACGTCCGGGGTGGATGCGTCCATCCGTGATCAACTTGTTCATGGCGACGCGCGCCACTTCCCGCCGCACCGGGTCAAAGCCGGAGAGGATGATCGTCTCCGGGGAATCGTCGACGATGACATCGATGCCGGTCGCGTTCTCGAAGGCGCGGATATTACGCCCCTGTCGCCCGATGATGCGCCCCTTGATCTCATCATTGGGCAATGGCACCGCCGAGACCACCGTCTCGGCGACCTGATCGCTGGCGATGCGTTGCATCGCCAGTGCGATGATCTTGCGGGCGCGTCGTTCCGCCTCGGCACGTGCCTCCGCTTCGACCTCGCGGATGATGCGCGCCATATCCTGGCGCGCCTCTTGTTCGACCCGCTGCAAGAGCAGTTGTGTCGCCTGTTCCTGAGTCAGGTTGGCGATGCGCTGCAGTTCAGCCAGCTGCTGCGCATGCAGCTGCTCGATCTCGTTAGCGCGTCGGTCCAGGGCGCTCTGGCGCTTGTTGAGTGCGCGTTCGCGATTCTCGATGTTCTCCAATCGCCGATCCAGAGCCTCCTGGCGTTTCTGCAGGCGTTCCTCCTGATGGCGCAACTCAGCGCGTCTCTGACGCGCCTCTTCCTCGATTTCGTCGTGGAGGCGCATCACCTCCTTTTGTGCCTGAAGGAGCATATCCTTCCTCTGCGCTTCCGCTTCTGCCAGCAGACGAGCTGCCTCCGCCTCGGTGGATTTGACCCGCGACTCGATGAGGTAGCGTCGGATCAGGTAGCCGACCAGAAGTCCCACACTCAGCGCGCAGAAACCGATACCCAAAATCATTATCGTCACATAATTGGCACCAAACATCATGTGCTATCTCCCTGACCTCACGAAGTTTATCTATTCATCTATATGTAATGCCCGGCATGCGCGGCGATAGACCACACGGATCGTCTCATAATCGAAGCCACGGCGTGCCAGAAAATCACCCAGTTTGCGTTGTAATTGTGCACGGCCGAGGGTGCTCCAGCGCGGCAGCCGCGCTTCCACCGCTTGCCAAGCTGCCTCTTCATCATCCTGTTCGCCGACGACTTCCTGGACGACCTCCCGTTCCACACCTTTCTGACGCAGTTCGATGCCCAGCGCGCGGCGGCTGCGCGGCCGGAAATGTTGGCGATTTTCCACCCAGAAGCGGGCAAAAGCCTCATCGTCCAGGTAGCCGGCATCCTGCAGGCGTGTCATAACACATGTGATGATCTCTTCGGCAAAGCGTTTGCGCTGCAGGTAGCACTCGATCTCCGCGCGGCTGCGTGGCCGGTAGCGCAGGAAGCGCACCACCTGCTCGTAAGCGCGCTCCTGTTCATCCAGCGCTTGCAGGGTCGCGATTTCCGCGTCGGAGAGCACCTGCCCGCGGCGCAGATGCGTCGCAGCAATCACCGCAGACAGCCCAAAGGCATACGCTCCGTCCAGATAGACATTGACGCGCTTTTTATTGCCCTTTTGAAACTCGAGCGCTGTGACCGTACCGGCCATAATAGACCTCAGACCTGCTTGTCATCTGCCCGAAAACAGACAAGCTGCGGCATCCGCGCCACAGCTTGTTCACTCCCGCAAGACAGAAAAGCGAGCCTATACACTTGTGCTTCTTCGCCCGAAAAGGGCAATCCATTCAGGCCGACCACCATGCCATCGCAACCAATCCCACCCTGTCTCTATGGGCTGTTCGCGCAATGAATGGGCCATTCTCGGGCTGCCGAAACCGATCGACCCGCAGGTGTCATCGGTATCATCGCTTTTCTGAACGTGTACATTGGCAGCATCGCTGCACCTAACAAACCCGCTGCGCCCCTTACGGCTTCATAACGCTTCATCCCGCCCGCACAGCAGGCGTATCATCCTTTTTCCACTGTGGCCACACGGATAACCAATCCAGACACATCGCCCCTGCGGGCTTTCTCACCTTATGTTTATGTACACATTCGGTACTCTATCTCTTGATTGTTTAGTGTACCTTACTCTCATGTAAAATGCAAAGTTCCCCAAGGGTGTATATTTCATTTTTGGGGAGAAGTGAGGTTCAAACCGAGCCGCGCGCGTCAGCAAGCGGCTGTGACAACCGCTCCCTCACGGTCGCGGCTCGGATACACCAAACCGAGCCGCGCGCGTCAGCCAGCGGCGCATTAACCGCTCCCTGACGGTCGCGGCTCGGACACATTGAACCGAGCCGCGCGCGTCAGCAAGCGGCCGGCATTACCGCTCCCTCACGGTCGCGGCTCAGACACATCAAACCGAGCCGCGCGCGTCAGCAAGCGGCCGGCATTACCGCTCCCTCACGGTCGCGGCTCGGATAGTGGTCGCGGCTCGGACACATCAAACCGAGCCGCGCGCGTGAGCAAGCGGCCCAAACCGCTCCCTCACGGTCGCGGCTCAGATAAATGGTCGCGGCGCGAATGGATTAAACCGAGCCGCGCGCGTC
>JASFBB010000088.1:0-2445 GCA_036172345.1 Anaerolineae bacterium | reverse complement strand
CGATCCTCAACCCACCCGAGACGGCCATCCTGGCGGTGGGGCAGATCGTGGATACCCCGGTCGGGCATGAAGGCAGCGTGGTGTTGCGCCCGATGATGCATATGACGCTCTCCGCCGACCATCGCGTCGTGGACGGGGCAGGAGCGGCGCGCTTCTTGACCGAGGTGAAGCGGGTTCTGGAAAACCCCTATCTGTTGATTTGAGGCGACGAGTAGAGGAGGATGACGATGCAGGCGATCAGAATCCATCAACTGGGCGGGCCGGAAGTGTTGCAGATGGAGGAGATACCCACCCCCACACCCGGCCCGGACGAGGTGGTCGTTGCGCTGCGCGCGGCGGCACTCAATCGGCGGGACATCCTGGTGCGCACCCGCGCGGAATGGGCGCACCAGATGCCCTTCGTGCCCGGCTCGGACGGCGCTGGGGTGGTGGCCGCGCTCGGCGCGGGAGTGCGCACCGTGCGTGAGGGGGATGCCGTGGTGATCTGCCCCGCGCTGTGGTGGGGAGACGACGAAGAGCACCCTTCCGAGCGCTTCGAGATCCTGGGCGGGCCTTCAGATGGGACGTATGCGCAGTATGTGCGCGTCCCGGCTGAGAACGTCTTTGCCAAGCCGGCCCATCTGTCCTTCACCGAGGCAGCCGCCTTTCCGCTGGCCGGCCTCACCGCGTGGCGCGCGTTGATCACCAAGGCGCGCATCCGCCCGGGCGAGCGCGTGTTCATCCCCGGCGTCGGCAGCGGAGTGGCGACGTTCCTGGTGCAGATCGCCCGGCTGGCCGGCGCCCAGGTCTACGGCACCTCGGGCAGCGCGGACAAGCTCCAACGCGCGATGGCGCTGGGCCTGTCCGGCGGAGCGCTGTATACGGACCCCAACTGGCTTGAGCAGCTTCGCCAGCAGGCAGGCGGCGGGGTTGAGGTAGTGATCGACAGCGTGGGAGCGGCTACATTTGATCCATGCTTGCAGTTGCTGGTGCCCGGTGGTCGGCTGGTCACCTTTGGGGTGACCAGCGGCGCGACAACGTCCTTGGACATCCGGATGGTCTATCGTCGCCAGCTGAGCGTTCTGGGCACGACGATGGGCAGCCTCAAGGAATTCAGGGGTTTGTTGGCGGTGATCCACCGCGGAGAGGTCAAGCCGGTCATCGACAGCACCTTCCCGCTTGCCGCCGCTGCCGAAGCACATCGGCGGATGGAACAGCACGCCCAGTTTGGCAAAATCGTGCTGGAGATCCCCTGAAGCAATGACGCGCCCGATCGAAACTACGGTGCTTGTCATCGGAGGCGGTGCCACTGGCGTGGGCGTGGCACGCGAGCTGACGATGCGTGGAATCGACACCGTGTTGGTGGAACGGGATACACTCGCTTCCGGCACCACCAGCCGCCACACCGGGATGGTGCACTCCGGCGCCCGCTATGCCCTGCGCGATCCACCCGCGGCGGGAGAATGTTATTAAGAAAACCAGATTTTGCGACGCATTGCCTCGCGCCATGTGGTCGATGACGGCGCCTTCTTCGTGCTTCTGCCCGAGGACGATGCCGAGTATGTGCCCCGTTGGCTGGAGGGATGTCGCACGGCTGGCATCCCGGTCGAGGAGGTGCCGGTTGGGGAGGGTATTGCGCGCCGAGCCAGCCGTCAACCCAAGGGTTCGGCGCGCCTTTCTCACCCCCGATACCACCGGCGATCCCTTCGGCCTGACCGAGGCGAACGCAGCATCGGCCCGTCACTACGGTGCGCGCATTTTGCTCCACCACGAGGTGACTGGCCTGGTGGAAGAGCAGGGACGTGTGGTGGGGGCGTAGTCGCGTGATCTGCAGAATAGGGACAAAGTACTCATCCGCGCCGCGGTGGCGGTCAATGCCGCGGGGGTGTAGTCGGGGCGCATCGCAGTCACCGCTGGACTGCGCATCCCCCTGCTGCCGAGCAAGGGGGTGATGATGGCATTTCACTATCGCGCGCTCAACCGCCCGGTGGCACGCTGTCACCCGCCGTCCGATGCCGATGCGATGATGCCCTCCCACAGTGTACTCCTCTCCGGCTCGACAGATGGGGACATCTGTGATCCGGATGACCTCTCCATCAATCCCGAACATGTGCGCATCGTGTTGCGTGAATCGGAAAAGCTGTTGCCCGGGATCAGCGCGGCGCGCATTCTGCGCGTCTGGGCAGGTATACGCCCGCTCTACACAGGCCAGCAAACCTTTCAGGACACGCGCCACGTCACGCGTTCTCATGTCTTGCTCGATCACGAGGTGCTGGATGGCAAGCCGGGTCTGATCACCATCGTGGGGGACAAGTGGACCACCTATCGCCTTATGGCACAAGAGGTGGCCGACCTGGTGTGCCGCAAGCTGGGCGTATCACAGGAGCGTCGCACGCACGTGGAGTCATTGCCCGGTTGTGAGGTTAGAGAGCATTTCTGGCACGGCGCGGTTCTGCAGCGCGTCGA
>JASFBB010000087.1:0-28926 GCA_036172345.1 Anaerolineae bacterium | reverse complement strand
ATCCTCTCTCCATAGGCTGGGGCGGCATGCATGGAGAAGCTTTCACAAACTACGCCCTGCAGGAAAGCGACGTGATGTTGGTGATTGGCGCTCGCCTGGATGACCGGCTCACTGGTGCCTTTAGCACCTTCGCACCCAAAGCGCGAATCATCCATCTGGACCTGGACCCCGCGGAGCTGGGCAAGAACTTGCGCATTGACATTCCCCTCGTCGGAGATGCAAAGCTGACCCTGCGCGAATTGATCCCGCTAGTGGAGCCCAACCAGCATACGTCCTGGATAGAGCAGATTGCCGAATGGAAACGCGATACTGATCGACGTGATTTGCTGGCACAGGAAACGGACGATCTGGTACCCCCCTTTATCGTTCGTCAGCTGTGGTATTTGACGGATGGAGGTAATTGCATTGTGGTGACCGACGTAGGACAGCACCAAATGTGGGAAGCTCAATACTTCCTGCACGTCAAACGGAGAAGCCTGTTCACCTCAGGCGGACTAGGCACTATGGGGTTTGCCTTGCCAGCGGCGATTGGTGTGCAGCTGGGTCGTCCTGATGAAACGGTCTGGGTGATCGCCGGCGACGGAGGCTTCCAGATGACAATGGGCGAGCTTTCTACGGTGGCCAAAGAAGGGTTGCCTCTTAAGATCGCTATCTTCAACAACGGTTACCTGGGTATGGTGCGTCAATGGCAGGACGTGTTCTACAATAAACGGTATGCCAGCACAGCACTCTACAACCCTGATTTCGTCAAAATTGCTGAGGCATATAATATCCCCGCTATGCGAGTGACTGATCGAGCAGGAGTGGCACCGGCAATCCGTCAAGCTCAAGCACATAATGGCCCCTTCCTGATCGAGTTTCAGGTCGAGCCTTTCACAAACGTCTATCCGATGGTGGCCCCCGGCAAAAGCAACGCCGATATGATCCGTCGACCTTTACCCGCAGAAGTTGAAGAGGAGTGAGAGAGGACAATGAAACACACGATTATCGCATGGATGGAGGATAAACCTGGTGTGCTCAGCCGGGTGGCAGGTCTTTTCCGCCGACGTAACTTCAATATCGAGAGTTTGACAGTGGGACATAGCGAGACTCCCGGCATCAGCCGTATGACCTTTGTAGTAGATGGGGATGACCGGCAAATCCACCAGGTGCAAGCCCAGCTGTTCAAGCTCATCAATGTGACCGCAATTGAGGATGTCACCGACGAACCGACCGTTATCCGTGAGCTGGCGTTGATCAAGGTGCGGGCCACCAGCGCTAATCGTGCCGAAATTATCCAGCTGGTGGATATATACCGTGCGAACATCGTAGATGTTGACGTAGATTCATTGATCATCCAAATTGCCGGCTCGGAAGAGCGCATCGATTCGCTTGTCAAACTGTTAGATAATTTTGGGATTCTGGAAATGGTGCGCACTGGGCAGGTAGCGATGGTGCGTGGCGGCAATACGAAGCCGCCTATCCGACATGACGGAGTATCGTAACAGGGTGGGTTGTGGTATCATTTGCATATTCTCACACCTAATACCTAAAAAACCTCTTGCCGCGAGAAAAGGAACATAAACTGTGGCCACCATTTACTATGACAAAGATGCGGATCTCGACCTCCTCAAAAGTAAGAAAATCGCCATTATTGGCTATGGCAGCCAAGGGCATGCCCATGCTCTCAATTTGCGCGACTCCGGCGCGGATGTGCGCGTAGGGCTTTACGAAGGGAGTCCTTCGTGGGCAAAAGCGGAAGCAGATGGTCTGCGGGTCTTGCCGGTGGCAGCAGCTACGGCCGAGGCAGATGTTATCGTGCTGCTTATCCCGGACACGAGTCAGCCCAAGGTTTACAAAGAAGCGATCGAACCTCATCTTGCTCCGGGCAAGACGCTGATGTTTGCCCATGGATTCAACATCCGTTATGGTCAGATTATGCCACCACCCTACGTGGACGTCAGCATGGTGGCGCCCAAGAGCCCAGGGCATCGCGTACGTGAACTCTTCATAGAGGGCATCGGCACTCCGTGTTTGCTGGCAATTCACCAGGATGCCAGCGGGCAGGCGAAGCCATTTGCGCTGGCCTATGCCAAGGGACTGGGTGGCACACGTGCCGGTGTCATCGAAACCACCTTTGCCGAGGAGACCGAAACGGACCTTTTCGGGGAACAAGCAGTTTTGTGCGGTGGCGTGAGCGCCTTGATCGAAGCCGGCTTTAACACCTTGGTCGAAGCGGGATACCAGCCTGAAATTGCCTACTTCGAATGTTTGCACGAGTTGAAGCTGATCGTGGACCTGATCTACCAAGGTGGTCTAAATTATATGCGTTACAGCGTGAGCGATACGGCGGAACACGGGGACTACACCGCCGGCCCCAAGATTATTACCGACCAGACGCGTGCTGCTATGAAGCAAATCTTGGCGGATATCCAGTCGGGGGCTTACGCAGAAACGTGGATCGAAGAAAATGCCAAGGGCCGCCCATGGTTCGAAGAACAACGCCGCAAAGCGCAACGCAGTGATATTGAACGAGTTGGTCGTCGGCTGCGCCGCATGATGCCATGGCTCAACCCCAAGGAGATCGGCGAACTGTGAGTTCACCGTAACCATCACCGAAGGAGGGAATCATAATGGGTGGTAACGTATCCCAGGATACCCTGTTCATTTTCGATACAACCTTGCGTGACGGGGAGCAATCACCTGGTGCCACACTTGATGTGCACGAAAAGCTGGAAATAGCCCGCCAGCTATCGCGGCTGGGGGTAGATATCTGCGAAGCGGGTTTTCCTATCGCCTCTCCTGGTGATTTCGAAGCGGTCAGATTGATCGCCTCCGAGATTGGTCCGTTGACAGAGGGCCGTAAGAGCGGCCAACCGATGGTTATCGCTGCTCTGGCGCGCGCGAACCAGAAGGACATCTATCGCGCCTATGAAGCGGTAAAAGCGGCGCCGCGCCATCGCATTCACACTTTTCTGGCCACAAGCGATATCCACTTGCAGTATAAACTGCAAATCAGCCGTGAGGAGTGCATCCGACGTGCTGTCGAAGCAGTGGCTTATGCGCGCAGCTTATGTGAGGACGTTGAATTTTCACCAGAGGATGCCGGGCGCTCTGATCCCGAGTTTCTGACCGTCGTGCTCGGCGAGGTCATCAAAGCGGGTGCCACCACGATTAACATCCCCGATACGGTTGGGTATACGACGCCGGAGGAGTTCGGCCAGCTGATACGCTACCTCATCGATCATACACCCGGCGCAGACCGGGTGGTATGGTCGGTGCATTGTCACAATGATCTGGGACTGGCAACAGCGAACACCTTGGCTGGCATTCGTGCAGGTGCTCGTCAGGCGGAGGTGACCGTGAACGGCATCGGGGAAAGGGCCGGCAACACTTCACTGGAAGAGGTGGTTATGGCCATTTACACGCGCCAACAGCTCTTCGGGTTGAAAACCAACATCGACACCACCCAGATTATGCGCACCAGCCGTATGGTCAGCTCGTACACCGGTATCGTGGTACAACCCAACAAAGCGATTGTGGGAGCCAACGCCTTTGCTCATGAAGCCGGTATCCACCAGGATGGCATGCTCAAAAGCCACCTCACTTATGAGATTATGCGACCGGAGACGGTAGGATTATCCACTTCGCGTTTGGTGCTGGGCAAACATTCCGGCAGGCATGCTTTTCGCGTGCGACTGCAGGAATTAGGCTACACCGATCTGACTGAGGAAGAGATCAACCAAGCTTTCGAGCGTTTTAAGAGATGGGCAGACAAGAAAAAGGTGGTCACAGATGCAGATATCGAGGCCATCATTGTCGATGAGGTTTACCAACCCCCTGAGATTTGGCATCTCAATCATATCCAGGTCTCTTGCGGTGACCACAGCATCCCCACTGCCAGTGTCAGCCTGACCGGTCCGGATGGGCAGGTGTATGAAGAGGCAGCATTGGGTTACGGACCAGTAGATGCGCTTTACAAAGCCATCAACCGTATTGTGAAAGTGCCCAATACACTGAACGAGTTCAGCATTAAAGCCATCACCGAGGGTATGGACGCTGCTGGTGAAGTGACCATCCGGATTCAGCCTGCTGAGAATGATCAAGATCTTCCCATCAACCCTCAAACAGGCAAACCCATTGTGCGCACCTATAGCGGTCATGGTGTAAGCACCGACATAATTGTGGCCAGTGCACGTGCATACATCAATGCACTAAACCGTTTGATTGCGGACCGTAAACGCCATTCGCGGAAAGCTGCCCCAACTGAAGCATCATTACAATCAGCGAGATGAATACACAATAGGAACACCACGGGAGAGAGACGATGACCTCTGCGCCACGCACCCTCTTCGACAAAATATGGGACGACCATGTCGTGGTCGAGGAACCGGACAGTCCCATAGTGTTATACATTGATTTGCATCTTATCCACGAGGTCACATCGCCCCAAGCATTCGATGGTCTGCGTCGACGTGGACTCCGAGTGCGTCGTCCACAGCAGACGATCGCGACGATCGATCACAGCATTCCAACCACGCCGCCTGATATACCAATTGCTGATCCGCAGGCTGCGCGTCAGATTCAGCAGATCGCGGAGAATTGTCGTGAGTTCGGCATCCCGCTGCATGGTATCGACAGCCCCACGCGGGGCATTGTCCATGTCATTGGCCCTGAGTTGGGTTTGACCCAACCCGGGATGACGATCGTTTGCGGAGACAGTCATACCTCGACCCATGGCGCATTCGGGGCACTTGCCTTCGGCATCGGCACCAGCGAGGTTGAGCACGTGCTCGCTACCCAATGCCTGCTGCAGCGCAAACCACGCACCTGTCAAGTGTATATAGGAGGATATCTGAACAAAGGGGTCACGGCGAAGGACCTCATTCTGGGCCTCATCGCCCAGATTGGGAGCGGGGGAGGCACCGGCTACGTGTTTGAGTATGCTGGTCCGGCTATTCGCGCCCTGTCTATGGAAGAACGAATGACCGTGTGCAATATGAGCATCGAAGCCGGGGCCCGTGCCGGTATGATTGCCCCAGACGATACCACTTTTGAATATCTTGTTGGTCGACCCTATGCCCCAAAGGATGAAGCATGGGACGCAGCGTTGAAGAAATGGCGCTCGTTGCCCAGCGATCCCGACGCCCACTTTGACCACATGATCACCCTGGATGCAGGGCATCTTGAACCGATGATCACCTACGGAACGAATCCCGCTATGGCTATCCCGATCACCGGGATCGTGCCGGACCCTGCCAGCATATCCGACCTCGGCGAACGCCAAGCAGTGGAAAAGGCACTTCGATATATGGGGCTTAGACCGGGACAACGCCTTCTGGGCCACCCTATAGACGTGGTCTTCATCGGAAGTTGCACGAATGGGCGACTTTCTGACTTACGCCAGGCTGCCAATGTACTCAAAGGGCGTCGTGTCAAGGAGGGCGTTCGTATGCTTGTGGTATCGGGGTCGCAATCGATCAAGCGCGCTGCAGAAGATGAAGGATTACATCACATCTTTATAGAGGCTGGTGCAGAATGGCGCGAATCCGGGTGCAGCATGTGCATCGCAATGAATGGCGACCAGTTGCAGCCCGGACAGTACGCTGTAAGCACCAGCAATCGCAACTTCGAGGGACGACAGGGCCCCGGTGGTCGTACTTTTCTCGCCAGTCCGCTGACCGCTGCCGCGGCGGCCATCACCGGTGCCATCACCGACGTACGTACCATGCTGGAGTAGGATGAACGATGCAACCCTTCAAGCGAATCACGAGCCGAGTAGTAGCACTGCCCATTGACAATATCGACACCGACCAAATCATCCCAGCACGCTTCCTGAAAACGATCAGCAAAGAAGGATTAGGGGAAAATCTATTTGCGGATTGGCGCTACAACCAAGATGGCAGTCCGAAGCCTGATTTTCCCCTCAATCAGCCAGGAGCGCGCGAGGCACAAATCCTGCTTACAGGAGACAACTTCGGTTGTGGTTCCAGTCGAGAGCACGCTCCGTGGGCATTGGTCGACTTCGGCTTTCGGGCGATCATCAGCACTTCTTTCGCTGATATCTTCCGCAACAATGCACTCAAGAACGGCTTGCTCCCGGTAATCGTGGATCCCGACACCCATCATCAGCTTTTTGAGATGGTAGCCCAAGACCCATCCGCCATCCTTACTATCGATCTGGCAGAGCAAAGCCTCATTCTACCGAATGGAAAGCAAGTGCACTTCCCTATCGATGCTTTCAATAAGAAATGTCTGCTGGAGGGGATCGACCAATTAGGCTACTTGTTGAAACAAGAACCTCTTATCCGCGCATACGAAGCATCCCATCCGGCACGAGTCAGTACGGTTATCGGAGTAAGGTGAATGGATACCCGACCAGACAAAGTCCGGGCATTTCTCTATGATACTACACTGCGCGACGGTACCCAGCGCGAGGGAATCTCTTTGTCGGTGGATGACAAGCTAAAAATCGCGCATCGTCTTGACGAGTTCGGCATTCATTATATTGAAGGGGGGTGGCCCGGCTCTAATCCGAAGGATGCCGAATTCTTTCGGCGTGCTCGCGCGATGCCCTTCTCTAACGCTCGATTGACCGCCTTCGGAAGTACCCGACGAAAAGGTGTACGCCCAGAAGAAGACGCCAACCTGCTTGCACTTTTGCAAGCAGAGACACCCGTTGTCACCTTGGTCGGCAAGAGCTGGGACAAGCATGTTACGGAGATCATTGGCACCAGTCTAGAAGAAAACCTCGCCATGATCCGTGAGAGCATCAGCTTCGTCAAAGCGCACCAACGTGAAGTCCATTTCGATGCGGAACATTTCTTCGATGGGTACAAGGCTGATCCCGATTACGCCATAGCGACCTTGAGGGCGGCTGCCGAAGCTGGTGCCGACGTATTGGTGTTATGCGACACCAATGGTGGATGCCTCCCATGGGAGATCGAAGAAATAACCAAAGCAGTGGTTGATCGATTCACCACACCATTGGGTATTCATTGTCATGATGATACTGGCTGTGGGGTCGCCAACACGTTGGCGGCAGTGCGTGCCGGTGCTATCCACGTCCAGGGGACGATCAATGGATATGGCGAGCGTGTCGCCAATGCTAACCTCTGCGTGATCATCCCTGATTTGCAGCTCAAGATGGGCGTCTTCTGTGTGCCGCCGGAGAACCTTGCCCATCTCACCCAGTTGTCCCGCTTCGTTGCCGAGATTGCTAACTTGACCCATGACGATCATCAACCCTACGTCGGAGCCAGTGCCTTCGCTCATAAAGGGGGGCTTCACGTGGCCGCTATGCTCAAAGACTCGTCCAGCTATCAGCATATCGATCCCGCGCTGGTGGGAAATGAGCGACGCAGTGTCGTCTCTGAGCTCTCCGGCCGCGGCAACGTGATCGAGAAAGCGCGCCAGCTGGGCATCGAGGTGGACAGTGCTCAGATAGCAGAGGTATTAGAACAGATCAAACAAATGGAAGCAAAAGGTTTTACCTATGAAGGTGCGGAAGCTTCCTTTGAGCTGATGCTGCGTCGTGCTCTGCCGAGCTATGTGCCCCCCTTCGAGCTGATCGACTTTATGGTGCTGGTCGAACGGCGTCGTGGACGCGGATTACTGGCCGAGGCAACTGTTAAAGTGCGCGTTGGTCCCAAAATTGTCCATACCGCTGCCGAGGGAAACGGTCCGGTCAACGCATTGGACGCTGCCTTGCGCAAGGCGCTGTTGGACGTGTATCCCGGTTTAGCTACCGTCAAATTGGTGGACTACAAAGTGCGCATTCTGGACAGCGACAAAGCAACGGGCGCCACAACTCGTGTGCTCATCGATACACGCGACGGCGCTTATCATTGGAGCACTGTCGGTGCCAGCACCAATATTATTGAGGCCAGCTGGCGCGCGCTGGCGGACAGCATGGAGTACGCTTTACTGCACGAAGCGGAGAGAAAAAGGAGATGAGATGATGCATCCCTCCGCACAAAAGGTGGCCTCTGCCGCGCAGGAGCTGGGATTGACCATCGAGGTCGTTGAGTTTGCCGAGACAACGCGCACAGCGTCCGATGCTGCCAACGCCATAGGTTGCCACATCGCCCAGATTGTGAAGAGTCTGCTGTTCCTCGTCGACGGTCACCCGGTGCTCGTGCTGGTGTCGGGCGCCAACCGACTAAACGAGGCCAAATTGGCAACCTTATGCGGTGCGTCCCCTCAGCAAGTGAAACGTGCGGATGCGGAAACGGCTAAAACCATCACCGGCTTCGCGATTGGAGGGATCCCCCCATTTGGACATATCTCCCCGCTCCCGGTGTATATCGATGCCGATCTGATGGGCTTCCATGTGGTGTGGGCAGCTGCTGGAACACCGCACAGCGTGTTTGCGATTACGCCCCACGACCTGATTCGTGCTACCAAAGGCATCGTTGCAGATTTGAAGACGGAGTGATAATCCCTATGCACTACACCATCACACTTCTTCCCGGCGATGGCATCGGGCCCGAGATCATCGCCGAGGCGCGTAAAGTGCTCGAATCGGTGCTCACTCGGTCCGGTCACACGGTGACATTTCAGGAAGGCTTGATCGGCGGGATCGCCATTGACGAAACAGGCAACCCGCTTCCAGATGAGACTCTAGAGATGTGTCGTCGCAGCGATGCGGTGCTGCTCGCTGCCGTAGGGGGCCCTCGCTGGAGCGACCCGCGCGCCGAGGTACGCCCTGAACAAGGCCTTCTGAGGATCCGCAAGGAGCTAGGGTTGTTCGCCAATTTGCGTCCGGTCAGGGTTATCCCTGCTCTGATTTCGGCGAGTCCTCTTAAGCCTGAAGTAGTGGAGGGCGTCGATCTGGTCATTGTACGTGAGCTGACAGGTGGCCTTTACTTCGGACAACCCCAAGGACGCGAACAGACTGCAGAGGGTCGCGGTGCGGTTGATACATTGCGCTACAACGAGCACGAAATAGAACGCCTTATGCGCGTCGCATTCAACCTGGCACGGGCACGTCGCCGGAAGCTCACCTCGGTGGACAAAGCGAACGTGCTGGCGAGCTCTCGCCTCTGGCGCGAAGTGGCTCGCGAGGTAGCGCGCGATTACCCCGACGTGACGTATGAGGATGTGCTGGTGGATGCATGTGCCATGTACCTAATACGTCGGCCTACAGAGTTCGACGTTATAGCGACGGAGAACATGTTCGGCGACATTCTCTCCGATGAAGCATCCATGTTGACAGGGTCATTGGGGATGTTGCCCTCCGCCTCCTTGGGCAAAGACCGCCCTGGCCTGTTCGAGCCGATCCATGGTTCAGCTCCCGATATTGCCGGCAAGGGGATTGCCAACCCCCTCGCTACCATTCTCAGTGCTGCTATGTTATTGCGCCTAGGGCTGGGATTGCAGCGTGAGGCAGAAGTGATCGAGCGTGCCGTGGAGACCGTTCTCGCTGCGGGCTATCGCACTGCCGACCTGGCTGCGCCAGGCGAGCCAGCGGTGAGCACCCAAGCGATGGGAGATCTAGTTGCAGAAGCTTGCGAAAAGGAGTTCACCAATGCGCAGTGATGTCATCAAACGCGGATTCGAACGCGCACCGCATCGCAGCCTTCTGAAAGCGGTGGGCGTCACCGACGCCGATATGGGCAAGCCGTTCGTCGCTATCGTTAACAGCTATGTAGATATTATCCCGGGACATGTTCATCTGAACGAATTCGGTGAGGTGGTGCGCCAAGCGGTACGCGAAGCCGGCGGTGTCCCATTCATGTTTAATACGATCGGGGTGGACGACGGCATTGCGATGGGGCACATCGGTATGAAATACAGCTTGCCAAGCCGCGAGCTGATCGCCGATTGCGTCGAGACGATGATCAAGGCGCACTGGTTCGACGGCATGATCTGCATTCCCAACTGCGATAAGATCGTGCCCGGCATGTTAATGGCCGCTCTACGCTGCAACATCCCCACCATCTTTGTCAGCGGCGGTCCAATGGCGGCGGGTCGGACATCAGACGGAAAGGTGGTAGACCTGATCAGCGTATTCCAGGCAGTGGGTGCCTATAAGAAAGGCTTCATTCCCGAAGAACAGCTGAAAGAAATCGAAGACAACGGATGTCCCACCTGTGGTTCGTGTTCTGGTCTGTTCACCGCCAACAGTATGAACTGCTTATGTGAGGCACTCGGCCTTGCCCTGCCCGGCAACGGCACCATCCTAGCGGTCGACCCACGACGCAAAGAGCTGGCCCGCGCGGCAGGACGACAAATCATGCACCTGATCGAGATGGACTTGAAACCGCGCGATATCGTCACTCGCGAGGCGATTGACAACGCCTTCGCGCTAGATATGGCGATGGGCGGCAGCACCAATACTGTGTTGCACACCATCGCATTGACATGGGAGGCCGGCATCCGCTATCCTCTGGAGCGATTGAACGAGATCAGTCGTCAGGTGCCTACGCTGTGCAAGGTCAGCCCCTCCTCACCCTACCATATGGAGGACGTGGACCGCGCCGGGGGTGTCAGCGCCATCCTTTGGGAGCTCAGCAAGAAGCCAGGCATTCTGCATTTAGACCAGATGACCGTCACCGGCAAGACTTTGGGGGAAAACATCGCAGGTTGCGACAGCCAGGACCCCGAATGTATTCGTACGGTGCGCGCTCCCTACAGCCCCACGGGTGGCTTGACCATCTTGTTTGGCAACCTCGCCCCTGAAGGGGCAGTCGTCAAGACCGCTGGCGTCTTGCCTGAAATGTTGCGCCATCGTGGCCCCGCCCGTGTATATGAGAGCCATGATGAAGCGAACGCTGGCATTCTGAGCGGAGAGGTACAACCGGGCGAGGTGGTCGTTATTCGTAACGAAGGCCCGCGTGGAGGGCCTGGAATGCAGGAGATGTTGGCCCCCACCAGCAACATCATTGGGATGGGATTGGAAAGCTCAGTAGCCCTGGTGACAGATGGACGTTTCTCCGGAGGGACTCGCGGCGCCTGCATTGGCCATGTGAGCCCCGAAGCAGCAGCAGGGGGTCCCATCGCATTGCTGCGCAATGGCGACATGGTCGAGATAGACATCCCGGCTGGCCAGCTGAACGTTGCACTGTCCGACGAAGAAATGGCGCGTCGGCGCGCTCTCTGGCGACCGCCTTCACAATCCCATCTCACAGGATGGCTAGCACGTTACGCCAGTATGGTGACCAGCGCCAGCCGAGGAGCCGTTTTGGAGCTGCCTGGCAGATCGTGGTAATCACCCGCCTCTGTCGTCATTCAACAGGAGCTTCTGAAACAGCCTGACGCACGTCAGCGGCGATCCATTGCTCCAGGATCTCGCGGGCCAACGCAGATGGTATCGCGAAGCTGATTCCCTCTGCTACACCGACACGTTGGTTCTCGCGAATGAGAAACGTGTTGATGCCGATCACTTCGCCGTTTTGGTTCACCAAGGGGCCACCTGAGTTGCCCTTGTTAATCGCTGCGTCCGTCTGGATGAGCCCGCTGATTCGGATGTTGCCGTCGAGATCAACGGAGCGGTTAATGCCGCTGATGACACCTACGGTGACCGAGTTGGGAAAATCACCCAATGCGCTGCCAATCGCAACCACCCACTCGCCCAGCCGTAGGGCATTTGAATCACCCCAGATAGCGACTGGCAAGCTATCACGCTCCACCCGCACCAGTGCCATCTCTCTCTGAGCATCGAGTGCCACCAAACGCGCAGGCAGCTCTTGTCCTGTCGCCAGGATGACGGTCAGCCGGCCAGCTCCCTGCACCACATGATAATTGGTAGCAATGTAGCCACGCGCATCAATGATGGTGCCCGAACCACGAATGCGGGTGTTCAAGTCATTCCCACTCCCACTCGTTGCCGGGCGTTGATTCACGATGGTGACGACGGCAGGCAAAACCCGCGCAACGCTGTCCACAAGAGAGAGGGTCGCAGTTGCTGTGGGAAGAGCGGGGGTTAGCGTCGGTATTGGGGTTGATGTCTGCATGGGGGTAGGGATAGAAGATGGGAGCGGAGTTCCAGAGGCCACTGCCTCACATAGAGGCGGATCGGCCATCTCAAGCAGTATCGGTGAGGTGCTCGACAGCAACCCGCTGGCCCACAGGACCAGTCCACCCCCGACGATGCCACCCATCAGACCACCAATGGAAAATGAAGCTGTGACCAGCACCACTATCATACACGTGGTAAGCGATGAGCGTCGCGATAAGAGACGCGACATTGTGGATGTTGATGGTGACCCTTCGTTCACATGCTTTATTGTACACAGGGGATTTTTATCCTCGCAAGTTCTGTGAGGCCACAATGTCTTGTTCTCGGCTAACGTGTTTCCACGATGCTCTCGCCGTGCTCTTTGCGCACACGCACCACGTGGTCGGTCACCTCCTCAAAAGTGTCGTCGTGACTGATAATAAAGAGCTGCGACAAACCGGTATTGCGGATGGCAGCGATCTGCTCGGCCAGGTTTTCGCGCCGCGTGCTGTCCAGATTCGAGGTAGGTTCATCAAAGAAAGCCACATCGACAGATGATAACTCACGCAGCAATGCTAGTCGTACAGCCAGTGCGGCTGCCATCTGCTCGCCGCCCGACAGCTGTTCGAAATCGCGCTCGCGACCATCCGCTTCCAAGACGATGCCATAGTCTTCTCTCCAGTGCAAGCGCAATGTCGGATCGGCCATAATATCCCGGAAGATCTTCGTAGCTGCCGCTGAAACGCGTGCAGCCACCAGGCGCACCATATACGGGCCCGCTTTATGGATGACATTACGCATAAATTCGATCACTTGCTCAGTGTGCTCAATCTGCTTCAGCTCCCCTTGCGCTTGCTGCAGTTCTTCTCTGGCACGTTCGATCTCTCCTATCTCATGCTTGACTTGTCTCAGTTGCCTCTTCAAAATCTCAAGTTCGCCCTCCAGTCTGGACCGCTCGCCTTTCAGTCTCTCCTCTTTGCTATGCAGTGCTTCCAACTCATCAGGGTCGAACTCCTCGGCCACTTTATCGCGCTCTTCGAAGCTTTGTCTGCGCCGTGACTCGAGATCCTGAAGTCCCTGTTTCAGGCGCTCGACTTCGCTCTGCCACTTCGGCAACATGTTAGCCAACGGCGAACGCTCCAAAAAGCGTCTGTAGTTCGGCTCCAACTTTGCCATCTGAGCGCGCAGCTGCGTAAGCATAGCATCTAGACCGGCGTACGGGAGCAACTCAGCTTCTACACGGGTCAGCTTTCCCTGCAAGTCTTCGACTTCCCGCTGTACGAATTCAATCTGCTGGACAGTGGCTTCACGTTTTTGGGCGATACCTGACAGGCGATGATACTCCCCACGTGGATCACCTAACTTCCCCAACTCATCTTCAGCCGCTTGAAGAAGCCGAGACGTGTTCTCTAGCTCCGCCAAGCGCTTACACCATTGCGCCCTCTCTGCGCGCAATCGAACCAGCTGTTCGATCAAATCCAGGCGTGCCTTGTCACCCGGCAGACGGCGCAACTGCAACCTGAGATCGGCGCACCGATCCTCCCGCTCTCTGATCTGCTCGGATAGTTCAGCAATATGTTGGTCTAGTAGCCTGTATTGGGTGCTCATTTCCTCAATCTGGGCACGGTTTCGTGCCAGCAGCTCGTCTCTATGTGCCGCAGAGAGCGGTTGTTCGCATACCGGGCAGATGGCAGCTTCAGCGGCCTCCAACGCCACAATCTGTTTTTCCAAGCGTTCCGTTTCAGCTTGCAAGACACTTTGTTGCTGCTCAGCGGCGCTTTTGTCCTCGCGCGCCCGCACCAGCTCCTGTTCTGCTACCTGCAGCTCGCTCTCTAGGTTGAGCGCCCTCTTCAGATCTTCCTTCACCACCTTCAGTTTCTTCCATATCTCACGGGTACTGTCACGCAATTTCTGCAGCTGCTTTTGCGCAAAGTCCAGCTCACGCGCATCCTTACCCAGTTTCTGAATCTTGCGTTCCAGCTCCTCATAGCGGACGAAGAGGGGATGCAGCGCCTTCATCCGCTCTGCAGCCTCCTCCGCCTCGCGCAAACTTGTTTCCAATTGTCCCAATCTATCCTGTTTCAGCGCGATCTGGTGTTCCAGTGCGCGCTTTGCTTCGAGCAGATTGTCGCGTTCCCTGCGCTTCTCTTCCTGAAGGTCGAGTTGCTTCTTAGCATTCTGGTAGGCCTCATAATCCGCGTGGCATGCTTCGGCGATTCGGGCGGCTTCTTCCGACTTCTCAAGTTCTATCTCTGTTGCCTCTAGCTGTTCTCCTGTCATCCTCAACTGGATCTCGAGCTGTTCGATGTCTTGTTCCAGAGCATCCAATTGCTGTTTGAGCTCTTCCAACTCCTCTCGCCGCTTTATCACGGGCCCCAATTCGGTTTTGATCTCTTCCAGACGCCTCCCGATCTCAGCAACCCTCTCGCTCAGCATATCAGCCTGGTTTTCCAATTCAGGCAGTCGGCTCCCTCGCTCTTCGAGCGCTGCGATACGCACACGGACCTCGCTGACACAGTCTTTAAGATAGTTGCGTGCCTCCCGCAGCTCCTGATATACCCTTTCGAAGTCGTCCACTTGCAGCAGGCGGTCAAAGATGGGCTTGCGCTCCGAAGGTCGCTGCAGGAAAGCAGTTGTGAGCAACCCCTGCGGCACACCGATAGCATTACAGAACAACAATGCCGGATCTGCCGTACCTTCGAGCCCCATATGCTCTTTGAGCCAATCGAGCACGTCCTTATGACCACTGACAATCTTGCGCTTCAGTTCGGGGTCGTAGATGTATTGCTCCGGAGACTTCCCGAAGCGACGCACCACCTGATATCTGCGCCCATCTTTGCCGGAGACAAAGTGAACGGTGACGCAGCCGCTAGATTGCCCTTGGCGCACAAAGTCTTCCTGTCTGTAGGGGAGATAGTTGAAAAGAGCAAATCCAATCGCCTCGAGCAATGTGCTCTTGCCAGCGCCGTTTTCGCCACAGATGGCGGTGGTGCCCTCCGCAAACTCGATCGTCTGATCGCGGTAACTCTTTGTGCTCTGCAGTTCGATGCAGGTGATTAACATTCTGTTCTGGTTGTTCTGCCACCCGTCATATGCGATAGGCATTTCCGCAACTCTCACAAATTCGAAACATCCAGCTTCCGCTCCTTCATCTGCTGCGTTAAACCTTCCACGATGCTTCGCGGAGAGCTCCCTTCCAGCACCATTTTCATGGTCTCGAGGGTCAACTGAGCCCATTCAACAGCGCATGGTGCGTAACGCTGATCCCGCTCAATGAGTTCCCCAAACACAAGCAGAGCTAACTCGTCGCGCGACACACCAGGTGGCGGTAAGTCCCCGGAATCCTCTGTCACTGTGCGGTTGGTGACGCGCACAATCAATGGTTCGAGCTGTTCCTCGACAACGGAACGGATACGCTCTACATCGACTCTCTCCGCTGTAAACGGCCAGACACCTTCCAGGACGACCTCGACCACAGGCCGAGGAGAATGCTGATGTCTGGCTTGATTCTCCAGCTCGAGAGCTACCAATTTGTACAGATGTTCCACGCTTTTGGAACGGTCGACATGCACTTTCGCTTGCACAAACGGCCGACGCGGATTTTGTATGCGTCGTGCATGATGCTTAGGATCCAGCGCCGTGTCCACCTCCACAATGTAGAAGCCACGTTCGGGCCATGCGGCCTCTTCGATGTTGCATGTTTCCGGAGAGCCTGGATTGAACATCCAGTTTTCGCGCTCGTAGGGTTTATGGATGTGCCCCAAGGCCAGATAATGCACAAACTCGCGCAGCGGCGTCAGCACGCTTTGTGGCACGGTGGCAAGATAGTGGGGTAATACATCATCCGGGCCGGCATGCAGCATCATAATGACGTAGTCCACTTGGCTGTGATCCATTTCTGCCAGCGCATCTCGAACCATGGGGATCACCTGTCTTGTGGCAGCGCCGTAATAGGGCGTTCCGTAGACACGCACAACTCTCTTCGAATCGCGGCGCGGCCTTAGGTCTATGTAAGCTCCCAAGGAGCCATCCCATTCTCTCAATACTGCTCTGCCGTTCTCAAAAGAGGGACGCAATGCGATCAGATGGCCCATCTCGCTTAAGAAATCCATCCAGGAAGAGGCATCCTGATAATACGCGCGATCATGGTTACCTTCTATCGCCAGCACCGGGATGTCGCATTCTTTCAACAAACCCAGCATAGTGACTGCCTGAAGCAGTGTGGGGGGATCGATCGCTCTTCTGTGGAAGAGGTCACCAGCAAGCAACACAAAATCCACCTGTTCTTCGAGTGCTTGCTGGACAATATATTCAAACGCGCGGCCGAAGTCGTTAAATCGTTCTTTGAGGTTGTACTGCTGGTAGCCGAGATGAACGTCTGACAAGTGCAGAAACTTGCACCACATAAGCCGGCCTCCTTGTGCTTCACTGGCACGTATGATTATACTTTGCCTCACAGACGCCGTCCAAGTGTGCCTGCCACCTGTGATGAAATTGCGTAGCATTCGTGGTAATTGATGGTCAAGGTCAATTAACCACGAGAGTGTTGAAAAACATTTTAGTTACCCCTTTTATCGGCCTATTTCCTAACAAAATCTTAGCGACCAGGGGATTTTTTCAACACCCTCAACCACTCCACTTGCTTCTATCAGGCTGAAATGCTATACTCTTCTATAAGACGCCTTTCTCCGGTCACAAATCGGTTCACGGCAAGATATGGTATAACCAGGGGAGGGAAGCCATCAAGGATGATCACTTCCAGAGAGCGCATCCATACGGCACTGGAACATCGTGAGCCAGATCGGGTTCCCCTCGATCTGGGAAGCACCCCTGTCACCGGAATGCATGTGAGCGCTGTATATCGATTGCGTCAGGCATTAGGTTTGGACGCTCCGGGCACGCCGGTTAAAGTGATCGAACCCTTCCAGATGCTGGGCGAGATCAAGCCTGATCTGATCGAGGCACTCGGTGTGGATGCAGTTCCGCTGACCAGCCCTAAAACCTTCTTCGGGTTCCGCAACGAAAACTGGAAACCTTGGACCACTTTCGACGGCACGCCCGTATTAGTGCCTGAAGGATTTAACACCGATCCGGAGCCCAACGGTGACATCCTGTTGTATCCAGAAGGTGACAAATCAGCTCCTCCTAGTGGACGCATGCCACGCGGTGGCTGGTACTTCGATGCCATCATCCGCCAACCACCCTTGGATGAATCGAAGCTGAACGTGGAAGACAATCTGGAGGAGTTTGGTCCCATCTCGGATGAAGACCTAGCCTATTTTGCCGCCGAGGCCGAGAGGCTGTACCGAGAGACCGACAAGGCAATCATAGCTAATTTCGGCGGGACCAGCTTTGGGGACATTGCATTGGTACCAGCACCATGGTTGAAGAATCCGCGCGGTATTCGCGATGTCGAGGAGTGGTACATTAGCACGGTCACGCGCCGGGATTATGTCTATCGCGTGTTCGAACGTCAGTGCGAAATCGCGCTCGCGAACTTGGAGCGTCTCTACCAAGCTGTGGGAGACAAAGTGTCGGTTATCTTTGTAACCGGCACCGACTTCGGGGCGCAAAACGGCCCATTTATCTCTCCTAAAGTGTATCGCGAACTCTACGCGCCCTTCCACCACCAGGTCAATGACTGGGTACATCGGAATACTTCCTGGAAAACCTTCATTCATTCTTGTGGCGCCGTCGAACCTTTGATTGAGGACTTCATCGCGGTAGGGTTCGACATCCTGAACCCCGTGCAAACCTCTGCAGCGGGCATGGTGCCGAGCGAGCTCAAACAACGCTATGGCGACCGCATCGCCTTTTGGGGTGGCGGCGTGGACACCCAGCGTACACTCCCCTTTGGTACTCCAGACGAGGTGCGAGAGCAGGTACGCGAGCGCATTCGCATCTTTGGCAAGGGCGGCGGCTTCGTGTTCAACACCGTGCACAACGTACAAGGCAATGTTCCCGTCGAGAATCTGCTTGCTATGTACGAGACGGTGCGTGAATACGGCGAGTATACGTAATATCCACAGCCCTCGTACCGTGGCGTTGTAATCTGTGGTCCTCTATTACGACGCGAAAGGGGGTGGTCATACTGCAAAATAGCACAGCACAATCGATTGATTTATGTAAAGTGTAAAAGGGGGAGCTACTGGACGCCCCACAAACATTCGTTGGGCAGCAATCGATCCACAAAGGAGGGACTGTGATGAACCGCAGGGATTTGCTCAAGTTGATGGCGGCTGGTGCCGGAGCAGCGGCATTCGCTCCTATGTTCGCCGGGATGCCCTCTCCGGCGTTCGCACAGCGCAAGAAGCGCAAGGTTATATTTGTCACTCACGATCTCAACCCCTTCTTCGTCCCCGCTATTGTCGGTTTAAAAGATTTTGGCTCACTGGCCGGCTGGGATACCGAGTTCATTGGGCCACCGGTGCATGACACCCAAAAGACGGTCGAGCTGCAATACAACGCCATCGCTGCCAAGCCGGACGCCGTCGGCTTCACAGCCGTGGATAGTGAGGCTTTCATTGACCCGATCAAAGCAGCTCAGGAAGCTGGCATCTTTGTGGTGCTATACAACACCCGCGCGCCAGGCGTGAAGGAAGCCACCGGTTGCGCCTACGTCGGCCAAGATTTCATCGTGGCAGGAAACGTTGCCGGTTATGAAATCTGCAAGTACATTACCAAGAAGACTGGCCGTAAAGAGGGTAAAATTATCATGCCCATCATTGCACCGGGTCACTTTGCCCTCGAGACGCGCAATTTGGGTGGCACCCAGGGTGTTGAACGCTACAACAAGGAATTCGGCACCAACTTCACCACCGAACCGCTGGCCGTTACCACCAATGAGTCGGAGGCGGTTGCCAAGTTCGAAGCCAAGTGGGCCGCCGAGGGCGATCAGATTGTCGGATGGTTGGCTTCTGATTTCACCCATGGTTTCGTCGGGCATATGGCTGTAGACAAGGGTCTGACAGACAAATTTGCCGTAGGAGGCTATGACCTAGTGGAGTTCGTCTTGGAGGGCATCAAGAACGGTTCGGTGGACTTCACTATAGGCCAGAATCCCTATGCCCAAGGCTTCCTGACCTCAGCGCTCATTTACCAGGGGCTCGAGGTCGGCTACCCTGCCAGTGACATCGACACCGGTGCCGAGCTGGTCGACTCCACCAATATCGACAAAGTGATGGCCCGTGAGCAACTCTGGAAAGAGAAAGCTAAGGAATTTGGCCTTGGTTGACAAGTAAGCAACCTCATAAATTCGACCCCCTTCCCCTGGAGAATCGGACCTGGAGAATCGGAAAGGGGAAGGGGGTTCTGCTTTGCAGTGTGAGAGCGCTCGACTTGGATTGCGAGGTGCACAAATAATGGAACGAGAAGAAACTTTACCTGCAGCAACAAGCCCTGCAGCACCGACAGCGATCGGCGAACGTCCCTTGGTGGAGCTACGTGGTATCAGCAAAGCATTTGGACACGTGCAGGCGCTGCAGCGGGTGGACTTCTGCGTCTTTCCGGGCGAGGTGGTAGGCCTGGTAGGGGACAACGGCGCAGGCAAATCCACCTTGATCAAAATTATCTCCGGAGCATATCAGCCGGATAGCGGTACGATCCTGATAGACGGCAAGCCAGTCACTTTCCATAGCCCGCGTGATGCTATGATGATGGGCATTGCCACTGTCTATCAGAACTTAGCTCTAGTGGACCAACGCGATGTCGCTGCTAATATCTTCCTGGGTCGCGAACCGACCACGGGGATAGTCATCGACCGGCGTCGCATGGTGGAAGAAGCGGTGCAAGTGCTCCAACAGCTGCGCAGCGACATCCCCTCGGTCGAGGTGGCGGTGGGCCTTCTGTCGGGTGGTCAGCGCCAGGCAGTGGCCATCGCACGTGCCGTGCACCAAGCAGCTGCACGGTTGGTTATTATGGACGAGCCCGTGGCAGCGCTAGGCATTGAGGAATCCCGCAAAGTGTTGCGTCTCATCAAGCAGCTGAAAGCGCAGGGACGCGCCGTCATTGTCATCAGCCACAACTTGGAACACGTGTTCTCCGTAGCTGATCGTATTGTCGTGTTGCGCCGGGGACGGTTGGCCGGTGTGCGTCGTCGCGAAGACACCAACGCGGCAGAGATCGTGCGACTCATTGTGGGCGCGGAACATCTCTAAACCTGAGAGAGAAGGAGCGCTGATATAGATTATGGAACAGGATCTGCAGTCGCAAAACCTCCAGCAAGAAGCTTCCGGATGCGGCACCAATAGCGTGGATGCTATCCTCGACGAGCTGGAAAGCACCGGAGCTGCGGAGCTGCTGACCCGCGCTGGCCCGAGGGGCTTGCGTGATTCGTTGCAAGCTTTGCTGCGGATGCGCGAGTTCAGCATATTGAGTGCCACCATCCTTCTGTTCATCGCATTATCTCTGGCGACACCTCTCTTCCCCCAGCTGGATAACATTTTGCTGGTGGCACGCCAGATCTCCATCCTAGCGGTCATCGCCACTGGTGTGACCTTCCTTTTCATTTCGGGTGAGATCGACCTGTCTATTGGCTCCATCTACGGGTTCTTAGGCATCGTTTTGGCTTCGCTCATCGCTAAATTTGAGTTAAACCCCTGGCTAGCACTTCTAGTCGTTGTGATTCTAGGAGCAGCCATCGGCCTCGTCAACGGCACGGTGACCACTCGCTTCGGCATCCCTTCGTTTATCGTCACACTCGGTATGTTGAGCATCTTGCGCGGCGGTGCGCTGCTCGCCAGTGGCGGCTGGCCTGTGATGATCAAACTGCCCCGCGATGATCCCTTTCTCAATATCACCTCTGGCCACGTCGGTGGTCTGGTACCCACTCAGGTGTTCTGGATGATCGGTGTTATGGCGATCGGCGGTTTTGTTTTGAGCAAGACGCGCTTCGGTTCACACGTGTATGCCACCGGAGGCAACCAGGAAGCCGCTATCCTGGCTGGTATTAATACCAAGTGGGTGAAGACAATCAATTTTATGATCACCGGTGCATTGTGTGGCATTGCCGCCGCCCTGCTATTGGGGCAACATCGCAACGCTTTTCCACTGACAGGCACTGGCTATGAGCTGGACATCATTGCTGCGGTAGTGATCGGCGGCACGCCACTCTTTGGAGGAGCTGGCAGCATCTTGGGCACCTTCCTTGGCGCAGCGGTGCTTGGCATGATCACCAATGGTCTGGTGCTCTTGGGAGCAAGCGCCTACTTTGAGCCGGTAGCGAAAGGTTCCATCATTGTGGCTGCCATTCTGGTGGACACTCTCATTCGCAAGCGACGCGTGTGAAAAAGCATAACATGAAAAAAGGTGGGTATCGACACAAATGAAGGCGGAATGATGTACCCCGAAGATCGCGTTCTGATCGCGGTGGTCACCTGCCGTCGCGATTGGGAGCTTATCCAGAATGAACGCTGGTATCGGGTGCCGGTCAAACACGCACCCCCCGGCACCCCTGACTTTGATTGGCTGGCGTTTTATTTCACTCAAGCTTTTGGTGAGGATCGCTGGGCTATCCACTATTATTGCGCTCTCCTTGGACATGAGCTGGTCACACGCTGCGAATTGATCCCCACCGAGTCAGACCATCCCCGTGCCCGTGACTGGTATTACAAGCTCCAGTTAGGAACATTGCATCACAAGATACCCCCCATCGTCAGCCCGCGCTGGCGCCGCATTACCTTCATCATCACCACTGGGGACCGCTTTATGCATGCCACGGAGGTCGCGGATCTGTTTGATCCTATTAGCCCCTGGGGACAACAGTTTGTCACATTGAAGGAAGTATAGAAACGCCCCAGAAGATTCAAGAACTGGTTTCTTCTCCCCGTGTCTCAACTGATGTGCAACACCTTAGCACCTCGTACCCCTTTCGTTTTGAGCTCCGACAGGGCACGATTCGCTTCTGCAAAGGGGTATTCTTGGACCTCTGGCCTGAGCCCCATCTCCGCCGCCAGGTTCAAGAATTCGCGCACGTCCCGTCGTGTCACATTGGCGACACTCTTGACCTCTTTTTCCATCCACAAATGGATAGGATAATCCATCCGTAGCAAGTAATCCTTATCCGTATCTTCCTTACGGATGGCGTTGATCACCAGGCGACCTCCTGGAAGCAAGTTCTTCAGAGCCTCTACAACTGGTCTCCACACAGGTGTTGTATCGATAATGGCATGCATCTGCACCGGAGAGGCATCGCCGATGTCACCCGCCCAGGCAGCACCCAACTCCAGGGCAAACGCGCGTTCGCTTTCGGCCCTGGCGAATACGTAGATGGCGGTATTCGGATATACGTGCCGCGCCATTTTAAGCACCTGGTGTCCTGAAGCACCGAACCCGACCAACCCCAAGTTTTGGCCATCCCGCAAGTTGCATAGACGTAGCGAACGATAGCCGATCGCACCAGCACATAACAAGGGTGCTGCCTCCGCATCAGAGAATACACCCGGGATAGGGTGGACGAACTCCTCAGGTGCTACCATGTACTCAGCATATCCCCCATTCACATCCCGGCCGGTTGCCTTGAACTCAGGGCACAAATTCTCATCACCCTCGATACAGAATGGGCAACGCCCGCAAGCGGAGTAAATCCATGCTACCCCGACACGCTCTCCTTCAGAGAATAGACGGGTACCTGGACCCTTCGCCACGATTTGTCCGACCACCTGATGGCCTGGCACAATTGGCAGATACGGAGGCGGCGTACGACCCTCTATCTCATCCAATTCTGTGTGACACACCCCGCATGTCAGAACCCGAAGCAAGACCTCACCTGTGCTCGGGGTGGGGGTGGCCAGATCGACCATACGTAACGGTCTACTTCCCTCACCCACTTTAGAAACCTGTTCTAAAATCCAAGCCTTCATCGTAGCCATCTCTCGATCCAGATATTTCAGACATTCCCCAATGAGCCTTGTCAGGGCCAAGAAAGCTGGCCTATCCACCAATCAATGCACGGATGATAAACAAAACGTTCGCAGGACGCTCTGCCAACCGGCGCATAAAATAAGGATACCACTGGGTTCCATACGGCACGTAGACGCGCACGCGATATCCATCCATAGCGAGACGCCGTTGCCAATCCCGCCTCACCCCGTATAACATTTGGAACTCGAATTGGTCCTTACCAATATTTCTTAGAGCGGCCTCGCGTTCGGCCTGCAGGATGAGATTGTGATCGTGGGTTGCCAACGCGGGGTAGAAGCCGTTTCGAAGGGCTTGTTCGCCCAACATCATCCGCATCAAACGCGCGTAGCTGGCATCCACCTCTTTTTTGCTGCGCCATGCGATAGCGGACGGTTCATCGTAGGCGCCCTTACAGAGACGCACACTGCCACCGCGCGCAATCAAACGTCTTAGATCCTCCTCGGTACGATAAAGATAAGCTTGCAGGGCAACCCGCAGATTGTGATAGTGGTCCAACAGTCGGCGGACTATGTTCAGGGTAGATTGTGTATAAGCGGATCCCTCCATATCCACCTCAACCGTCAGGTTAAGTTGCTGCGCAGTGTGCACGATGGCGTGCAGCTGGCTGTAACAGAAATCCTCGCCGAAATCAAGCCCTAAATGTGTTGGCTTGACCGAGATGGAGGACTGTAGGGCTTCCCAGGCAATGCGCTGTGCGAGCTGCTGATACTCTTCAGTGGCACGCCAAGCATCTTCCTGATCGGCGACATTTTCTCCCAGATGGTCCAACGTCGCCTGAATGCCGTTTAGGTTCAGCTCTCTGACCACAGCAATTGCCTCGTCGAGAGTCTCGCCGGCGATGAACCGTCTCGCCAGTTTCCGTGCCGGACCATGCTGGATCATCAGCTGACGTGCTCGAGCGCTTTGCGAGAGTGTGATGAGAATATGACGTAGTAGGTTCATCTTGTGTCCTGAACTATAGAGGTCAACACCTCCTCCGAGATGAGGAAGACAGGATCCGCGATTATCTTTAACCATTCGCGCAGCTTGGCTTGATATGCCGGATCGTAGAAGAAAGCGCGCAGAGTTTCCATATCAGGGAAGTATGCCTCGGTCATATAGCGGTAAGGGGGTGCTGATTGCTGCCAGGCTTCCTGGATTATGTAAAAATCGGTCTTGATAAGGCCTGGAATCGCCAGATTATCTTGTTGATGCTCGGTTGTACGCCAGCGCAGAAATGCCTCATGATCAGCGTCCGGAGGCAAGTTGTACAATACTGTGAGCTTGACCATTTCTCGTTCTCCTATTTGCTTAAAGCATCCATAGGTGAGAATATAATCCGGTGTCAAGCATCTACGCCTTCACCACTAATCGCCGCTCAAAACCGGTCAGAGTACGGGCTCCCGAACTGGTGACCACCACGACATCCTCAATCCGTATACCAAACTGCCCAGGGAAGTACACACCTGGCTCAATGCTGAACACCATCCCTTCTTCTAACAGCTGTTCATTGCCAGCCATAATCCAAGGAGGTTCGTGCACGCTCACTCCCAAGCCGTGACCTGTGCGATGGATAAAACGCTCTGCGCAACCAGCTGCCTCCAATACGGCGCGGGCAGCACGATCGACAGATGCTGCGGTCACCCCGGGTTTAACAGCGGCACGAGCCTGTTCGTTAGCCCGTAACACGGCATCATAAGCCCGCAGAAAAGCGAGCGGCGGCTCCCCTAGGTAGACCACACGCGTGATATCCGACTTGTAGTGATGGAGCGAAGCCCCGATATCAATGATAATCGCATCGCCGCGCTGCAACACCCGTTGTCCGCTGCGATGATGCGGAAAGGCGCTGTTGGGACCGGAGGCAACCAGGGTGAAGCACACGTAGTCTGCACCATCCATTCGAAATGCTTGCTCAGCCGCCCAAGCCACCTGTGCCTCGGTGACACCCGGCTGACATGCCTCGATAGCGGCTTGCATCGCTCGATCTGCTTGTGCAGCGGCCGCTTGCAATAACTCGATCTCAGAGGGGGATTTGCGTAATCTCAAGGGAGCACCTAATGCCGCCAATGTAATGACTTCCGGAGCCCCTGTCGTCTCGAGCAAGGGCAGCAGGAAATCCGCCCGCATCTCTCCGTCCACAACCACTCGTCGCACGCGAGAAACCTCGAGGGATGACAAAGCGGTCAGCAATGCCGCATGAGGGCCTTCCTCATCTGGCCAAGTGTGCAGGGGCAGTGCAGTATGCATTTGCCACTCTGCAGCATTGAGCGCTGGAACAACTACCACGGCTTTGTGTGCTGAGATCAACAACAGGCAGAGGCGTTCATCAGGGTGGGGTGCATATCCTGCCAAATAACGCATCATATCGCCAGGGGCGACCGCTGCTATGTCCACATTGGAGTTGGCCATTGCATTACGCAGGATTCTCAGTCGCCGTTCAATCTCGTCCCGTTCAATCTGGCTCATAAGAGCTCCTTGTGTTTCTCGTTTCACTATGCTCTGCGAAATACACTTTCTCAGCTGCCGCCGAAACGAATTTCAACCGGTTCACCCGCAGTGAGACGGGTCATCCACAATGGTGACCCCATATATTGCACGTGCTTGATCGATGGTCAGGAAGCCATTACGCATATCCTCATAAACTCTTGCAGGATCACGTCGCTGAGGCTCTCCGTAACCACCGCCTACACCGGTCACCAGGCGCACGATGTCACCCTGTTTCAACGGATAGCGCGCGAGCTTGCCCTTCCATAGGACAGGCTCTTGCGCGCCTGCAGGGATGATCGCTATTCCGTTGGGTGACCCGGGATGGCCACCGGCTGCACCCCAAGAAACATATTTGTGCCGGCCAAACGTGGTGGTGAGCTGTGCAGTGGCGCACAATATCTGGTAGTCGCGTATCAGCCCGAATCCACCACGATACATACCCGCGCCGGTCGGCTGCACATTGAAGGTGAACTGCTTCACCAGCAGTGGATAACGTGCCTCACACACTTCAACCGGCATGATGTACGTCTCACCATCGCCGACAACCACCAGGCCACTCTCGCCATCCTTAGTTGCTCCTGCTCCCCAACCACCAGCCTGTGGCTCCACCAGGATGAAGTACTCCCCATCCTCGTTCCGGCCGCTGATCACTGTGCCGCAGACACTCAAAGAGTGGCCTGCCGTCAGGCGATCTGGCAAGGCCGGGAAGAGCGCACGCCATAACAGATCCACTGCATAAGCGCCGGTCTCCCAATAGGTGGATACCGGCGCCGGGCGCTGTGCCGTAAACACCGTACCATCTGGGCAGATCACCTGCAGCACACGGAACCACCCTTCGTTGACGGCGGCTTGCGGATCTGTGATCGCCTTGAAGATCGTGCGGCAAGCTGAGTGCAAGCGTGTGCGGGTGCAATTGATCGGTCCAGGCACCTGAGGCGCCGAGCCGGTAAAATCGGCGATAAAAGCGCTGTCGGTGATGGTCACTCGCGCGCAGACGTATACCGGTTCTTCGGATAAACCGTCATCGTCCATCCAATCCTCGGCGAAAAACGAACCCTTAGGCAGCTGCGCCAGAGCTTGCCGTGCCATTTTCTCGCCATGATCGAGGATAGCCTGCATGCTCTCGCACACTACTTCCACACTATAACGTTGGCATATCTCCACGACGCGACGCTCGGCGTTCCTCAGAGATGCTATGCCAGCATGGAGGTCTCCTAATGTGCGTTCAGGTGTTCGCACATTCGCTGCAATCAGATCAATCAGCCCTTGCTCCACTCTGCCATTGCGGTAAATATGGATGGCTGGGAACTGGAGTCCCTCTTGGAAGATCTCACGACTATCAGTAGTCCAGCTGCCAGCGGCCATGCCCCCTACCTCGGTCCAATGCGCTTTGTTAACACCGAAGGCAATCAATCGATCGCAGCAGAAAATTGGCGCGATCAACGCCACGTCGGAGAGGTGGTTCCCGCCTCCTTGATAAGGATCGTTGGTGATGAAGATGTCGCCGGGCTGGATTGAACGCGGGGGAAATTTTTCAAGAATTGCCTTTACCGCAAAGGAGAGTGTGCCCAAGAAGCCGGGCACACCGTTCGCCTGTGCAATTAAGTCGCCGTTGCTATCCGTGATGGCACAGGCATAGTCTAATACCTCATAGATAATGGGGCTTTGGCTGCTCCGCCCGAGTACTACAAAGCTCTCCTCTGCTGCCGCGATCAGCTGCTCGCGAATGATCTCGACGGTGAAAGGGTCGGGATAAAGTTCGAAAGCGTTCATTGTTGTTTCCCCTCGCCCCTTCTTTGAGCTTCCCGTAAGGCTGCTGTAGCAGCGACATCCACTTCCTGACCATCCCGGCTAAACACAACACCGAACAGACGCGTTGCCTCCTCAGGTTGGAGGAAGCCGTTGTGAACATCCTCCCACACGCGTTGGATATCGCGTGCCAATGGGTCTCCGTACCCACCACCCACTCCGGTGATCAGGCGTACCAAGTCGTTGCGTTGCAGTTTATAGCGCGCCAGCTTACCGGCGCGTATCGCCGGTTGTTCTGCGCCTCCACCACGAAGATAGACTTCGATGGCGTTAGGAGAACCATCTGCGCCACCTGCATATCCCCAGGGCGGAAAGCGATGTCGACCAAACGTGGCGGTCAGTTCGGCACGGGCACATAGGAGGCGATAATCGCGCACCAGGCCAAAGCCACCCCGGAAACATCCGGCCCCGGAAGGAACCGTGTTAAAGCGATATTGTTCCACCAACAGCGGATAACGCTGCTCACATACCTCGACCGGCATCACATAGGTTTCGCCGTCACCTGCTACCACCAGTCCCGATTCGCCGTCGCGATCGTGGGTCGCTCCCCATCCTCCTGCTTGAGGTTCAACCAACACGAATGGACCGCGTTCCTCATCCACTCCGCTAAGGATAGTACCGCAAACGCTCAAAGAATGTCCCACCGGCAACCGGTCGCGAACCACCGGATAAAGGGCACGCCAGATCAGATCACTGGCATAAGCACCGGTTTCCCAATATATGGAGACCGGCGCTGGACGCTGAGCGGTGAAAATTGTACCGTCGGGGCAGATAACCCGCAATGGATCGAACAGTCCCTCGTTATTAGGCTCGTGAGGTGCGACGATCGCCTTGAAAATCTCACGACATGAGACTTCCAGCCCTACGCGCGTCGTGTTGATCGGGCCAACCGTCTGAGGTGGCGCACCGGTGAAGTCGGTGGTGAATCCTTCCTCATTGACAAGGACACGCACGCGCACACGCAAAGGCTGTTGACCAATGCCATCGTCGTCGATCCAGTCTTCCGCGCAGTAGCTGCCATAAGGTATCTGTCGCAAGGAGGCCCAAGCCGTCTTTCGACCATGCTCTAAGATGTTTTGCATAGTGTGACGTACCGCCTCGAGCCCATATTTGCGGCATAACTCGAGGACGCCTGCCTCACCAGCCCTCAGAGAAGCCACGCATGCATATAAGTCTCCCAAAGTCATGTCGGGAAGGCGTACGTTGGCCGCAATGAGGTCAAACAGGGATTCATCTAGCCGACCACGGTGATAAATGCGTAGTCCAGGTAGCTGCAGACCTTCTTGGAAGATCTCGGTGGAGTCGACAGTCCAGCTACCTGCTGCCATGCCTCCCATCTCTGTCCAATGCGCCTTGTTGGCTGCGAATGCGACCAACTGTCCTTCATAAAAAACGGGGGCAATCAGCGTCACGTCCGAAAGATGGGTACCACCCCCATTGTAAGGATCATTGGTGATGAAGATATCACCAGGTGAGATCTGCTCTGGACCGAACTTGCGCAGGATCGAACGCACCCCGAAGCCGAGACACCCGATGAAACCCGGGATGCCCTCCGCCTCGGCTACCAAGCTGCCGTCCGGTGCGGTCAAGCCACAGGCACAGTCGAGCACCTCATAAATGATAGGGCTTTGGCTGGTACGCTTCAGCGTAAGAAACATCGCCTCCGCCGAGGCGCGCAGCGCCTCGGCGATGATCTCAGCTGTGAAAGGGTCAAATTGCATATAGGCTAGCACGCGAGATGGTCATCGGAACACGAGAAAGTGATGGTCAGACCTCCTCTAATTTGCCCGCTTCTGGGCGCGCTTGCCCAC
>JASFBB010000086.1:0-22016 GCA_036172345.1 Anaerolineae bacterium | reverse complement strand
CTTGATGCGCCTCGTGGATGTGGTCAGCCAAGTGGCCGGGGCACTCGACCATGCCCATCACCACGGCGTGATCCATCGTGATGTGAAGCCCAGCAACATCCTAATGGATGGCCGATGGGCACTGCTCACCGACTTTGGCTTGGCCAAGACCCCCTACGAATCGGGCGAGCTGACCCAGTCAGGCCTCGGCGTGGGCACGCCCGCCTATATGTCACCCGAGCAGGGCCAGGGATTGCCTTTCGACCATCGCACCGATATATACTCGCTGGGCGTCATCGTGTATGAGATTCTCACCGGTGAGGTGCCTCACAACGCCGAGACGCCCTTTGCTATTGTGCTCCGGCGTGCCACCGAACCACCCGAGATGACCTGCACACGCTACCCCGAAGTGACAGACGAGGTGAAATCCGTCGTACTCAAAGCGCTGGCCATCGAGCCAACGGAGCGTTTTCAATCCGCCGGCGCCTTCGCCTGTGCATTTCGTAAGACCGTGTTACAGTGCAGCACAGAGCCAGAGGACGAACCAGCTAGGGCGACCCGGCCCGCGTTCCGAGTGCTGCCTACGCCCGCCAGATGGCTGCATAAGGTGCGTCGGCAAAGACCGTTGAGATGGCATCTGCGAAGGCAGGCAGCACCAGTCGGTGCCCTGATCGTTGCTGCGTTGAGTGTGGTGATCACAGCCTACCTGGCACTCAACAGCGCGATGTCCTTTACACCATCCACGCTGCTTGCACAGACTACCGCTGTTCCACTTGCGGAGACATCCCTAACCCAACAGCTAACCTCCAATGCCACAGTCTTTCCCTCGCCAATGCCACTCGCGCCTCCCACAGGCGCATTCTCGGCACAGGATGGGGTGTTGTATCGCGTCCAGCAAGGCGGACGGGAGAGGCTGCACGCGATTCGCCTGACAGGAGAAGGAGATGTCCAGCTGACCGGCGATTTCTCGTCGGTAACAGGTGTTTTCTGCGGCGAGGGCGCGCGCGTGCTCGTGCAGGCAAGGGAAGGAGAGCGCATGACGTTCTATTTGCTGGACACCGAGGGCAACACCCGACAGGTGCTTGCCGAAGGCGTGGATGAAGGCTGGGCGCACTGCTCTGAGGATGGGCGCAAGGTGCTGGCAGCTTGGCGCAGGGGAACGGACTGGGAAGCGGTCATCCTGGACACTGAGGATGGGCAGCGTACCGTGCTGGCCCGCGCCGCTTCGACATTTGAAGCCAGCTGGGATCCCCAATGGCGCGCCGCTGCTATGTTACTGGGAGAAAGTGACTCCTACACCATCCGCCTCGTCCGACTGGCAACACTTGAGAGCTTCCGCTGGAGGTGTGACCGCTGCACCGCTGGGCTCTCTCGTCCGCTTGTCTCCCCCAATGTGCGTTGGCTGCTTTATCGTGCCTGTCAGAGCGCCACCGCTTATACATTGAAAATGACAGACATTGAGAACGGCGACACGCTACAGCTGGCCACTAGCTTTGCGTTGCCAGACGCGTCATTCGCTCCTTCAGGAGACAAGCTTTTGGTGAGCATTATGCCTGTCCCCGATGCGCCTCCTGAACTACACCTGCTCAACCTGGCGGACGGGCGCAGCGTGTCTCTGCTGAGCGGTGAGGCAGTGGGCGGAACATTTTCGCCCGATGAGCGCTGGCTGGCGCTATGGGCACGGCATGGTGATACGCACCATCTGTACATAGCGGATGGCGATGGCTGTTCCATCACCGAGATAGGGAAGGGCAGCCCGTATGCCGAGTGGCTGGGATTTTCGACGGATGGCGCCTGGGCGCTGGCCGCCTTCTTGTGTGATGGCTACTACCACATTGACCGCGTCAGCGCGGATGGAGCGCAGATACAACCCGTGGTCACGGCACGCCAAGCTGTCGACTGGTATGCGGACGCCTTCTTCTCCGCTGACGATAAGCAGCTGTTGGTGCGTTTGGGCTATTCCTCTCCCCAGCGCAGCAGCATGTATCTGGTGAACCTATGGGATAGCCAGTGGATCGAGCTGGCGCGCGATGCCGAATGGCAACCGGCAGCAGCCTTCACCGCGGATGGTCGGTATCTCGTTTTCGAGTCCAATCGCCGTGGTGGACGTGCCATCTACGTGATTGACCTCAAGCGGCAGACGATCCGCTGGCTGGCGGACGGCTTCGCGCCCGTGTTAGGATCGCAGCACCGCATTGCCGCGCGTCAGCGTGCGTCGGCCTCCCCTGGCTCACCGATGGCATTATCCGTGCCGACCTCCTCGGATATGCCCGCGGCGAACCCATGCGCATTCTTGCGCGAAGAGGAGCAACGCGATTCGTCGCGCACTGCCACTCCCACTGCAACCCTTGTGGCCACCTCTACTCCGGTGCCTCTGCCCTCACCGACAGACTCCGCGGCTGAAATATGGCCTACATCCGCTCCTCCCATACCCACTCCTGAAACCTTGCCGTCTGCATCGGATATCGCTCCGCCTCCCAGTCTGCCGGAGGATTCCTACCAAGCGCCTCAGCCTTCGCCCCCTCCCCCAAACCCACCTGTCCAATTGCCGATGTTGGCCCTGGAGACCTTCGCGCCATCGAGTAGCCCCATGGGACACTCCATCACGCTGGGGGTGCGCAACACATGGGGCACACCCGAAGAAGCGTATGAGTTCCTGTGCACCGTTTATGCGCCCGACGGCAGCGCTGCCAACGCATCCGGCATCATCCGCGGAGACGCCTGGAGCTACCTGTTCTATCCGGACGAATTCGCTGGGGCAACGGCATCCACCGGAGGGGATTACACCATGATATGTGCGGTAGCGGGTCAGCAGGTCACCGCACACTTCTTCGTGGACGAGGACATCCGCAGCGCCACTGTGGAAGATAACCGCTGATATCCACGTTGCGAAAGCGACGCCGCTTCGGCACGCGCGATACTTTCAGTGGTGTGAGATAATACGACCAACCGCCCGCCGCACGCGCGGGTTCGCCGCTACCCACCAGCCCACTCCGAAGAACAGCAGCGAAGCTCCCACTGGAAGCGCTTCGCGGGGTAATCCGACAGCGACTGCCTGGCTCACCCATGAGAGGCGCTCCAAAGGCAAAAGCCCCAGCGCGTAGAGGATATATCCCACCAATCCCAGCGCACATCCTATTAGTGAACAGGTCAAGCTCTCGGAGGGTATCAGGCGCCGGCCCGCCGTGATCCGGAATGTGAGAACACCTGCTAGTCCAAGCACGAGCACAGACAGAAACAGATCGAGCGCACCGACCGTCTTTTTGCGCGGGATGGTCGTGGACAGGCTTCCGGGCGAGACCTCTTGGGTACCAGGGACAGGCCCAATCTCGCGTGTTGGTGTGCCGGTTGCGATCATAGGGGATGTCGGCCGGGGTGTCGCCGTGGCCGTAGCTTGAGGGCGGTCAATGCCGACCTCGACGGGGCCTTGCTCTGGGATCGTGACGATGAGGCGCACCGAACGTTGGGCCGGTTCGCTGACCGCAGTGACTTGCCAGGTGCCACTGCGTTCCAGCTCGAAGTTGACCGTCGCCACACCATCGACCGTAGTGGTCGACAAACGCGCTTCTAATGATTGCGCCACGTCTAGCAAACGGAACTCGACGGGCGTCCCATCCGGCACCGGTCGTCCATTGCGGTCCACGATTCGGCCTGTGCGCAGGGCAAGTGTGTCCCCGACCCGCAGATTGAGCTTGATAGACAGTGGGGTTGCCTCTGCTGGGAGCAGCGATGAAATCGAGGTGGGTTGTGCGGTGCCTCCTGTCTCCCCCGTCCCCGTGACCACTTCGATGCCGATCACCTGGTTGGGGTCAGGACGAGTCACCTCAATGATCTGGTAGCCGGTCGCATTGACATCTACTGGGGACGCTCCGCGCGGCTGGAACTCTTGAAACAACAGGCGCACAGCCGCCTCTAAGAAAGGTGTCGTCTTACTGTACAACCCATAGTAAGCAGTCAGCTGGCTGACCTCGGTGGCGTCCAGAAAGTAGGGTGCGTTAAAAGCGAACACAATCAGTTTCTTGCCTTCTAAGGTCTCGGGCCACTCGCGCAAGAAGAGTCTGAGCGCATCTGAATCGGGATAGCGGGTAGGATCCACGTCCAGCATAGCGAAAATAAGCCAGTCCGCTTGGCGGATTGCTTGGATATTCGCGGTGATGGCTGAGGCAGGCGGTGTGCTCAGGGGAGAAGGTGGGGCTATGGCGGTCACCACATTGCCCGGTGCCAGTGCGGAGAGCTGCACCCCAGGCGACGGGGTAAAAGCGCCGGTTCGAAACAGCGCGCGCGTCCCCAAGCCGGCGAGCAACGTTTTCTTGAGCGCCCCGAAGGTGAGACTGTGGACTCGCTCTGGGACGATCTGAGCAGTTGCTTCAGGGCCATACAGCTTCAGGATCAAGCGCTCGAGCGCGGTGGGTTCAATCGCATAGTGCGGGACACAACGGTCGCATTCCTGCAAAAGACGATCATCCGTGATGATCAGGATCGTCTCATTCGGCAGTGGGGGGCTGGGAAGACGCCCCGACAACTCGGCAGCACCGGGATAGATGAGCGTCGCCGCCTCTTGGGCAACCTTTGCCACAGTGGAATATCCCTGATCGGGGATCTTCGGAAAGCCACCCTCCTCCCGCAACACGCGTTGGGGTGAGAACTCTCCGTAAACACTTAGCTTGCGCGCCAAGATGCGCGCCACCGATTCGTCCACCCGTGCCCTGAACGTGGGATCGGCGTCATAGCGGTCGCGGAAGAAAAGCACCGTGGCTTCTATGTTGGCTATCTGCGCACTCCAATCGTCGTTCAGGTCAAAGCGCGCCAGGTAGAGCAGATCATTGCCGGCCAGAAACGCCTCTTGGGCAATGCGCTTGGCAGGGAAGGTTTCCAGGTTGGGGTCGTAGAACTTGCGAATGGAGGGCACTCCCAGCTCTTGGCTGAGCAACAATCCGCCAGCGGCGCGCCATGCGGCCAGCTCGGGCAGGTTGAGGATGGCGGGCAAGTTTTGCGCATCCAAGCTGAGAGGGCGCGACAGCTGGCGGATATTGCCCTGAAACCCACGATAACGCACATGGGAGGCCATCAGCGCATCGGTCGTAGCAAGCGGATCATCGGCACGCCAGGCAGCCACTGAGAAGAAGGGCACCAAATCGACCGAACGCAAAGTCTCTAGAGATTTCTGGATGGTGGGCAGCTCTCTATAGGGGTCACGATCCGCGCTGCCCAGACCAGGGAAATGCTTGGCCACGGTGAGCACACGGCCTTGCGCGCCGCGGTGCACTCCGCGGATGTAAGCTTGTCCAAACTTGCTCACCCAGAAGGGATCCCCGCCGAAAGATCGGGTGCCGATGGTGCTCGTCGGGGTGAGCGCCGGACGGTCGAGCACGTCCAGCGAGGGACCGAGAAGCATATTAACCCCGATGGCGCTCAGTACGCTGCCCACGATCTCGCCCACCTGCTCCGCATAAGCGGGATTCCAGGTGGCTCCCAATGCCATCGCACTAGGCAAAGGGGGCAAGCCTTCCCACAAGGCAGTATAAAGAGGCCCGTCGCCTTCCTCGTTCAGTGCGACGAACAGAGGAATGGGAGTATAAGGTGTGGGAGGGACAGAACGTGCCTGTTCATCGGGCGGGGTAAGCGCCAGCAGCTGCAGGCGATTGATCAGCTGGGTCAGCTGGGCAGGCGACCCCGGATGGTTGACAAAATTGTTATGCGCAGGCGATAGCACCACGCCACCGATGCGCATCTCGCGGATCAGACGGGCAATGTCCGAGCTGGCTGAGACATCATTGCCCTGGAAGGTGATGATGAAGAGCTGGCCCACCCTCTCCAGCGAGGTCATCCGCTCCATCAGCGGCTGCAAATCGGGTGGGAAGGGAGTGTTGTCACGCGCGTGCGCGGTTGTGGACACCCCCAGGGAAGTGATCAGGAGGATGGAAACCAGCACAAGGGGGGCTGCCACGCGAAACACTGGAAGGGGGCGAGGCATCTTCGCAGCCTCATATTCGGGGGTGGCGGCCACCCAGATGCTCTGCCAGATAGCCCTGCAGAGCGTAGAGCGCTACCAGGTAGCTGCGCCAACCAAACCCTGCCACCTGACCGATGCAGACCGGAGCAAGCACCGAACGGTGACGAAATTCTTCACGCGCATAGACATTGCTGAGATGCACCTCGACGACGGGCAATCCCGTTGCGGCAACGGCATCACGCAGCGCATAGCTGGTATGGGTATATGCGCCGGGGTTGAACACTACCCCATCAGCCCAATCCATCGCCTCGTGCAAGGCTTCCACCAACGCTCCCTCGTGATTGGATTGCAATATCCGCAACACAAGACCTTCATGCTGCGCATACTCCATCAGGCGCGCATTGATCTCATCCAAGGTGAGCGAACCGTAAATGGAGGGTTCACGCTTGCCCAGGAGATTCAGATTGGGACCATGTAGCACCAGAATTGCAGCCACGCAGTACCTGCCACTTCGTCGCTCAGATGGAAGGAGTCCCCTCTCAGGGAACACTTACAGACATTATAAGATGAGCGATGCAGGGCGTCAAGTGAGATTTGAGGAAGGGTATTGAAGAACGTCTCAGTCTATTTCTACCCACAATCCGGTAGGGGCAAATGATTATTTGCCCCTACCTTTGTAATGCCCCGGAGAGCATCCCCTCTATTCCTATGGTGGCAGGAGCGGGTTCTGAACCCGTCCCTACGTGGTAATGCCCTGGAGGACTTTTTCAACACCCTCATTTGAGGCTCTGATTTTAAGTGGAATCGGTTATAGACTTTTCTCTTCGGTCTTTCTCTCTGTCCAACTCCAAACCTGCCACGTTTTAGGGCAAACGTGGTATAATCCTCTGAACATGAAGGGGGGTATCAGAGTAAGATAGTGAATGTACACAATAAACACTGGCTGATCAGCCTGACAGGCTGTTTGATGATAATACTGATGAGCGGCTGTGCAACTCCACAGCCAGCCACCTTAGCCGGCTCGACCGCGTCGATTACTCCAGTGGTGGACACGATTCCCCCGAGCGACACTTCTACGACCGTGACAAGTGCCTTGCCCAACCCTTCCACCATAAGCACATTTCAGCTCACCGAACAGCCAATGGATGGCACGACTCCCGGTGCAAGCATCACGCTAACCCTTTGGACGGTCGAACCTGTTTCTCCCGAGGCAACGGGCAAGGCCGGCGAGGTGTTTGCCCAGGGCATCCGCTCCTTTATGGATCGTTATCCCCATGTGACCGTTGTGGTGAAGTTGAAGAATGAGACAGGCAAGGGGAGTGTGTTCGATTATCTGCGCACTGCTTCACAGGTAGCGCCCAGCGTGCTGCCCGACGTAGCGGTGCTCGATCTCACCGATCTGGCGGCAGCAGCACGCGCGGGGGTGGTTTTCCCTTTGGACGAACTGGTCGCGCCGGGTTTGATCAACGACCTGCTTCCTGGGGCACGCGCGGCGGGCAGCGTGGACGAAAAACTGATGGGTATGCCCTTTGAAGCGGACTTGGAACACATCCTATTTAGCACCAAGCAGCTGGCCACCCCTCCCCTTACGTGGGACGATGTGCTAAACGCGGGTGTGCCTTATCGCTTTCCCGCCAAGGGACGCAATGGCCTGGCCAACGATTGCTTTCTGATCCAGTATCTCGCCGCAGGCGGTCGGTTTTTAGATGAGGAGGGGAATCCCACCCTGGATGAGGCGGTTCTGGCTTCTGTACTGGATTATTACTTGCGCGGCGTGCAGGCAGGTGTGATCCCATTGGATGTGTTGGATGCAACCAGCGCCGATGACCTGTGGTCGTGGTATGCCAACAATCCCAACGGCATAGCGCACGTGCGTGCGCGCCGCTATATGCAAGAACGTTTTCAGCTGCGTAACACCCGGTTTGCTACCATACCCACACGGGATGGCAAGCCGCTCACCTTAGTGCGCGGCCGCGCGCTGGCCATCACGGCGCGTGATCCCTCTCAGCAGGCCATTGCGGCACGTTTGATCGAATGGTTGTTGCAGCCGGACAACGTTGTCGTGTGGAACCAGATCACCTTTTCCGTCCCGACATGCTATACCACTCTAAATCGCTGGGGGAGTGATCCCTACCTGGATTTTCTGCGCCAACAGATGGAAGTGGCATTACCGGTGCCTTCTTTTCCGCAATATGATCAAATCGGTCGTGTGCTCCAGCAGGCAGTGCTCGAGGTGCTGAGCGGCGATGCCACACCGGAAGAGGCAGCGGCGGCCGCTGTCAGCGCCATCACGCGCTAAGCGAGGATGATCTGATGGATGAGACCGTTCTTTTCCTGCGCCAGCATGCTTGGCAGATGATCCGCGCTGCGCTTCAAGCTGTCGACCCTGCCACCGCAGTGCAACGCCATGTGCGTCTGGATGGTGACACGTTGCTGCTATATAAGACGCCGGAAGAGGGAGAGCCACATGTATATGATCTGAGGCGGTTCGACCGGATTATTGTGGTAGGTGGCGGAAAAGCATCCGCACCAATGGCGCGGACGCTCGCGGCGTTGTTAGACCGGCGACTGACTCACGGTTTGGTGATCGCAAAGCGTGGCTATCTGGGACATATGGGAGGGCCAAAGGAGATCGAATTCGTCGAGGCAGGACATCCTGTGCCCGACCAGGCGGGAATGGACGCAGCGCAACGCATCGTGGAGTTGCTTCGTGGGACGACCGCGCGCGATTTGGTGATCGGTTTGATCTCCGGTGGCGCCTCGGCGCTGATGACCTTGCCGGCACCCGGTATCTCGCTGGAAGATGTGCAAGCGCTCACACGCGCCTTGCTCGCCTGTGGTGCCACGATCCACGAGATCAACACCCTCCGCAAGCACATCTGTCAGCTCAAAGGGGGGCAGCTGGCACGGTGGGCTGCGCCTGCACCGGTGATCAGCTTGATCCTATCGGATGTGGTGGGAGACACCCTCGATGTGATTGCCTCCGGTCCGACAGTTCCTGACCCCACCACCTTTGCGGATGCTTGGTCGGTGCTGGAGCGCTACCATATCATTGAGAAGGTACCACCGTCTATTGTGGCACACCTCCAAGCTGGGATGCAGGGCGCTGTGGCTGAAACCCCCAAGCCCGGCGATGCGATCTTCGCCCAAGTGTGCAATGTGATCATCGGCAGCAATCGCATCGCGGCGCATGCCGCCGCCGCGACGGCGCGCCAGCTGGGTTATCAGACTCTACTGCTGACCACGTTCTTGGAGGGTGAGGCACGGGAGGTGGGCAAGGTTCTGGCCGGCCTGGCAAAAGGGATGCTCCGAGGTGACACCGTCTTCCCACCCGCTCTGACCTTGCAGCCACCAGCTTGCCTGATTCTCGGCGGCGAGACCACCGTGACACTGCGCGGCAATGGTTACGGCGGCCGTAATCAGGAGATGGCGCTTGCCGTCGCCATCGCCCTGGATGGCTGGCCCCATATATTGGTGACCTGCCTGGCTACCGATGGCAACGACGGCCCCACCGATGCGGCCGGTGCCTTCGTGGATGGGAGCACAGTACGGCGCGCCGCCGCCTTGGGCTTGAATGCTGCTGATCACCTGGCACGCAATGACTCCTATACTTTCTTTGCGCCGCTGGGTGACCTGGTGATCACCGGGCCGACGCACACCAACGTGAACGATCTGGTGATGATATTAGTGGGCCGCTCTTGAGGCTCTCCATCTAGTCCAATTGGATGCGATCTCAACCCCCTATCAACCTGGCGCGCATACGTCTCCAAGGCAGCCAACTCCATAGCAGCTGCATATCGGGTTGACGCAGCCCGCCAACTGCTACTAGGGTGATACCATAGGCAAGCAGGGCAACCGCCAGCCGGACGAATATACCGCTGTCGCGCACCCACCACAGACATCCCCCCATCACCGCCGCAGCCAACGCCGGTCGCCAGACAATATCCACCCATGGCACCACGCAGAGATATTTGCGCACCGCATAGTAGAAGGGGATAAGCAAAACCCACTCGCTGAGGATGGTGGTGATGGCTGCCGCACGGTAGCCGTACTGTGGGATGAGCACCAGATTGGTGATTGTGTTAAAAAGGAGGCCGATGATGAACGCACGGGTGAGAAAACGCTGCTGATCGATCGCAATCAGCACGTATTGCGTGATCTGGTTGATGAAGCTGAACGGCAAGAACCAGATCAGCAGTTGGAGGGCGATCATCGAGTCGGGCAGGTACTGACCGCCACCCAAAAGGAGGATCAGCTCACGTGCGACGAAAGGTGTGCCAACCGCCAGCGGCAGTGCGATGAGGAGCAGCAGCCTTAATGACAGGATATAAGCGCGCACCAGCGAATCGCGCGCCGTGTGCGCATAGCGGCTCATCAGCGGAAAGACGGCCAGTGTAAAATAGGAAGAGATGATATTGATGCCATCGATGTACTTATAGGCGGCGCTGTAGAAGCCCACTACTCGATCACCCCAAGTCGGTTGCAGGATGAGCACGTCGATGCGAAAGAAGAGCGTCGCCAGCAGATGATTGATCATCAGCGGCAATGCCTCGCGCAACATATGGCGGCGCAACCTCGGATTGTCGTCAAAGCGCAGACGCACCACGGTCTGGAGGAGCACCCACGTCAGCACACTTGCCGAAACGAGGTTGGCCACCACCGACACTGCTGCCAATCCGATCACGCCACCGCCCAGCAATAACGCCAGCGCACCCAAGCTGACGCGCACCAAGGTAGTGATGGTGGAGACCCCGGCCGGATACTCGGCCTTCTCGTGTGCGTAGAACAACGCGGTCAACCCATCGGCGATATTGCTGAAGAACAGCCCGATGGCAAACAGGCCGACCGCAATCACGGTTTCCATCGCTAGACGAGCCAAGAGGACATACAGCCACAGGGCAATGCCCATCACTGGCAAAGATGCCAACCACAGGATGGCGCGTAGGATGGTGATGTTCGAGAAGAAGCGGGCACTTTGCGCACGGTCGCGCGCCACCTCACGCGTCAGCAACGTGCCCAGCCCGAAACGCGTGAGAATTTCGGCGTAACCGATAAACACGACGGCGAACTGATAACGTCCCGCACCTTCTGGTGTCAGGATGCGCAGCATCAGCATGATGAAGCCGAAATCGATGATGCGGTTCAGCAGCGCCATAGCCATTGGTGCCAGGCTGTTCTTGGCAATGCGCTTGAGGGGATGACTGTCCGTCGATTCGCGATACAAGGATCCCCAAGTCCATATGCCAAGCAGGAACAGCACGATGACCGCAGCGATGAAGCTGCCATAGGCACCCAGTTTAAAGCTCAAAGGTGAGTAAACGAAGCGCACTTCCCAATCGCCTGCTTCCAAGTAAACCGTGCGAAAGTTGCCGTTGGCCAGGTAAATGGCGATCTCGCTTTCCTGTACACCCTCAGCGGGTGTTTCCCCATTTACTGGGCGGCGATATGCTTTCCAACCTGGGAAATAGCTGTCGGTCAGCACCAGCCAGCCCGGCGCATCCAGCTGGGCACGCACCAGCACCTCGTTGGGCGTATACTGGACGATCTGCGCCGGGTGCAGCGGACAATCCTCTGTTTGTGGCAGGAAGGGCCCACGGATGGCGTGCGCCACGTTCTCATCTTCTGTCAAGATCACCCTACAGCGTGGATTCAAGCTGCGCAGGGCATAATCCATCTCCCCTGCTGCCACCTGATGGGCTGTCGGCACGATGAAGGCGCGTGGCAAGGCATCCAGGTTCTCATAGACGCGCAGCTCACCCGCATACACCAGATGGTAGTTGGCGTTGGGGATCTGCTCGGTGGTCAGGACATAACGCACGCCCAAGAGGTCGAGTAAGGCGGAGTCAAGCGCTGCGTAGCCAGGGGCGTAGATGGGAGCAATGCGGTTGTAGAGCAAATCGCCCTGCGCCTGAATCAATCCCATATAGCGCGCATATTGTGCCGGGATGATCGAGTCATATCCGCGCACATCATAGAGATTCCAGAACATAGGGGTGTTGGCGATCAGAGGATGAGGCTCGCCGGGCACGTCGAGGCTGGTGATGCGGAAGAGGGGATCCTCCCGCTGACGCTCGAGCAACCATTTCACCACAGGTGGCTGGAACTCCAGCCACCGCGGATCAGCAGCCGGGTTGAATCCCCAGCCGGCAACCAGTAGGTCAACCGCTATGACCAACGCAGCCAACGGTTGCCAGACGGGCGTTCCCCCCAGAGGACGTGGCAGGTAAATCGGACAACGGCTGATGCGCAACACGGCACCGGCAGCCATCACAAACAGAGAAAACTTGAGCAGGTTGATCCACTGATAGCCCAGAAGCTGCGCGCCATCGGCAAAGGCGTGTTGTGCCAGGCCGGAACGGTCCAGCATGTGCTGTGCCAGCTGGATGAAGGGCGCCGGATAAAATGCTACGATGATCAGCAACGCCAGTCCGGCTGCTCCACAACCGAACACAGGCCATGCCAAACGCCTGCCGAGCATCTGGAGCAAGTGTTGATCGGGCGGCACGTCCTGCGAGGGAGCTCCTTCCGCGTCCGTCCGCGCATCCCCGTTCCTGTTGCGCCCGAGCTGGGTCGCGGCCAGGCCGGCCAGCACGGCAGCGCTCAGCGTAAAGGGGAAGATCCAGCGAAACGGTGAATGCAGTTGGTTCCAGTAAGGGAGTCCATAATACAGCAATGCATACAACGGTGTGCCAAAGGCAAAAGCGAGCGACAGGATGAGCAACACCACAAAGATGAGCGCATGACCTGCCCATGTCCCATTTTCCCTCCCTTCGACGGGAAAGGGATCAATGGTGGCAACGTCCCTCACATATGGCGCGCGAGAGACCATAGGAGCCGGGAGATATTTTTTCACCCTCGTGACGACGGAAGCAACCGCCGTCAGGAGCGCCAGCAACAACGGCAACACACCGACATAAGCGCCTGCTTCCACACTAGTTTTGGTATCCCAGCTGGTGCAATAGGGGCACAGCGGATTGACCGCGCCGTAGGCGTTGAGCGCGATAGGCTGCCAGCTCCAGGTGCGGAGGTCCAACCAGAAATGATGGCTGGGATTGCCGAAGAAGTCAGGGATGAGAAATGAGATGAGACGACGCGGTGGCAAAGCCCATCCCACCACGTCGGCATAGGCCACCGACCCCACACGAAAGTTGCGGCTCGCCACTTCGTAGAGCGGAATAGACTGAACAGCGCCCAAGCCCATGCCCAGTGCTACCATAACCAGCAGCCAAATCCCCAGACGTAAGGCAGGGCGCCAGGTTCTCTGACGCCACCAGAGCATCAGCAGGCGAGAGGCCGCGTAGAATCCGCCTATCAGGAGCGTATAATAGGTAATCTCCACGTGGCCGGCCAGGTTCTCCATCCCCAGCACAACGACACCCGCTGCGACATACGGTATGGGTGAGTAGGCTCGTGTCCCCTTTTCTTCCTGCTTGTGAATGATCTTTTCGATCACGGCGAGCAGCAAGGGCAGCCAAATCGCCGCGGCGATGATCATAGTAAACACAATGCTGACCACGAAAAAGGTGCTCAGCTGAAAGGTGATGCCGCTCAGCAAGGCACCGATGCGACAAGCACCCAACACACGCAAGAAGATATAAGCGAAGAGACCGCCCAGCCACAGCTGCAGCAGAGTGAACCAGCCATACGCCTGGCTCAACGGCAATATGTAGAACAACACACTGAAAGGATAGAGCGCCGAATGTTGTCCGTTCGCCAGAAATGGATGACCGGCAAAAATATAGGGGTCCCAGAGGGGCAGGCGTCGCTCCTGAATACTTTGCAGGATGAAGCGCTTCCAGGCGTAGTTCTCTAAAACCAAGTCGGAGAGCAACAGATTGTGCGGCGGATCGACGCCCAGTTGCTCGGCAAAGGCAGACCACGGGGGCATGACATAGAGGTTATCGGCCGGCAGCAGGGTATAGGGCCCCAGCGTCACCGGCGCCAGCAAGATGAGTGGCAGGAGCAAAAGCACCAGTGCGGCGAGTGCATCCTGCCCGACAATGCGACCGCGCAACCTCGCTGCTCCTAGCAGGTGACCTCGCTCGCTTGTTCGGGGCACGCCTGGATGTGGCGATGACGCAGACGAATTTCGAATACGCGCATAGCTGCCTCGATCTTGACGGGGATGCTCATTTTGCTGCGCCCGATGCGCCGATCTTCAAAATAGATAGGCACCTCAAGAATGCGCAAGCCGATCTTTTCAGAGATGTAAGCCATTTCCACCTGAAATACATACCCATTGGACATAACGCGTCCAAGACCGATCTTGCGCAATGCGCTGCTGCGCCACATCTTGAAGCCGGAGGTGGCATCGCGTGTGCGGATGCCGAGCATCAGGCGCACCCATACCGAATTGGCCCACCAGCTCAGGAACCAGCGTCCCCAGCCCCAGCGCTCGTCCAAGCGCCCGCCAGGCGCATAGCGCGACCCCACCACTACATCGTAGTCTTTGATAGCCTCAAGGAACTTGGGAATATAGCTTGGGGAGTGGGAAAAATCAGCGTCCATCTGCACGATAAAGTCAGCACCGCGTTCCAGTGCCCAACGGAAGCCCTGCACATAAGCGGTGCCCAGGCCGAGCTTGCCGGGTCGGTGCATGACATGGATGACGCCCGGATAACGCTGTGCTAACTCTTCTGCCACCTGGCCGGTGCCGTCTGGCGAGGCGTCGTCCACCACCAACAGCTCCAAGCCTTCGATGCCCAGTGCCAATAATTCCGCTGCAATGGCGGGCAGGTTATCCGCTTCATTATAAGTTGGTATCACCACGACAAGTTTCATCGGTGCATCTCCTTGGGGAAAACAAACCGCACTCAATCGCAAGAGGAGACCCCCTTCATCCCCTAAGCTCATTATACCCCGCCTGGTGTAGCTTCTGCAAAGTTATACCAGAACCTTCGGACGGAATGTTCAGGCATTGCATTCCAAAACGGTGCATGCTATACTGGCCGCACTTTGCAATTCACTCGCTTTCGAGGAGGTTCATAATGGCACAGGCGACTGTGACTTGGGTGGATGGGTTGCAGTTCGTGGCTGAAACGCCCAGTGGGCACGCTTTCGTCATTGATGCGGTGCCCGATGTGGGAGGACGCAACACCGGCCCAAGGCCAATGGAGCTGCTCGCCGCCGGTGTAGCGAGCTGTACCGCTATGGATGTAATTTCTATCTTACACAAAATGCAGCAGAAGGTGACCAGCCTCAGAGTGCACGTTAACGGCGAGCAGGCCGCCGAACATCCCAAACGTTTCACATCCATCCATGTCCAGTACACGATCATTGGGTATGGGGTGGCGGAGGATAAAGTGGTACGCGCCATCGAGCTCTCGCAGACCAAGTATTGCTCAGCGATGGCGAGCCTGCGTCCTGGCGCGCCGATCACTTTCTCTTACACCATTCTCGAGGCGAGCCCTGAGACGATGGCAAAGTAGTATCTGGCGCACAGCACAAAGATACTGCCCGCAACGTCGCAGCCGCACCTTGGATGACTGCGGATGGATGTGCACCTCAACCTGTTTGACGTGCCATGCACCCTCTGTGGCGGGAGAAATCACTCCGTGCCGGGGATGATCTCATAGGTGGCAGGCCGGAAGACAGGGATATGTCCTAGTGCATGGACGAGGGCCGCATCCTCGCCCAATGTCTCACGCCACTGGTAGCCTTCAGTCAACACGAGGAAGATGCCGGCCACCGTGATCGAAACGCCCCACTCCGCTTTTGCCTTGCGGAAGAGCTCGAGCACTGCTTTCAGCGACATGCCAGTGTTGGTCACATCCTCGATAATGGCCACTCGCTTGCCGTCCAGCTCCTGAGCATGCTCACGGGGCAGATAGAGACGTTGCACTACATCCGGCTTGGTCACCGAAGTGTATTCGTAGATCAGCGGATCTACGTCGAATGCCTTGGGGGTCTTACGAAGCAGATAGGAGCGCCGCAAACCCAGCGCCCGTCCCACACCGTGCACCAGCGGAATGCCCTGCTCCGGGATGCCCACCACGGCCTCGGGATGATGTGGCCTGACAAGCGCGGTCAGCTCGGCGACAACAGCGTCAATCTTATCATACGGCTCATCGTTGCAATTGATCAGCGAAATAGCTATCCCCCGTGCGATGTCCACCATACGCAATTGCAGAGGATAGCCACCTTTCAGCACCACCGTGTAGGTATCGCGGATCTCCATCGAGATATGCCCTCCGAGATATGACCTGCCGGTACCTCTGCATGGCTTGTAGGGGCAGCGCAGCAGCTGCCCCTGCAAAGCCCTATGCAAACGCTATTACTCGGTAGCCGTGGGGGTGGGTGTCGGAGCGTCTCGCAGCTCCAGCTTATGCCCCTCTGGCGGTGGCGAGGGATATTCACCCTTGACACCGTCGACGAACCACTGCATCGTCAAGAGGTCCATATCGGTGAGGCATTTGCCCTGGGGCACCTCGATGCGTACTTCTTGGTTGTCCGGGTTCAAACCGGTGCCGCTGAGCGGGCCGCAGAAGGGTTCAAATCCGGCTTTGATGTCGGCGACGATCTGCTCAGCGGCAGTGCGCACCTCGGCCGGGACGAGATTCTCATTCCAGCCCGCCATCACCACAGCATCTGCTTCGAAGCCTCCCCACCAGTCGTGCGGCTTCCAGTTGCCCTCGAGCGCCTCTTGGACCCGGGTGACGTAGTAGGGACCCCAATTCCATTCATTAGTGACCAGGGCGCAGGGGGCATATGGGGTCACATCGGTGCCATATCCCACCGCCATGACACCTGGCTCCTGGCAAGCGGTCTGACTGCTGTAGGGAGTATCGGCCATCTGGCGGATAACCTTGTAACCTTCAGCGATGAGACCATCCGCAGCCAGCTGCTCCTTTTGGACGTCCAACCAGCTGTTGATCCAGACCACGCGCACTTCGACATCCTTGGGATCATGGCCGGCTTCCTGGAGTCCACGCTGCAGCCCCAAAGTGAAACCGTTGATGCCGCGCACCGGCTCGGGGATGGGGTGGGTGCCCACCAATCCGACCTTGTTGTAGCCCAGCCGACCCACCACGTAGCCGGCAACGTAATCCCCTTGCTCTTGCTTGATGAAATAGGTCGAGAGATTGCGGCCGTTGCTCTTGGTCATCGGATAGCCACTGCAGTGTTCAAATAGCACGTCGGCACGCTCCTCTGCCAGGCGGGACAATGCCCACTGCGAATCCCACCAGGTGCCAAAGACCATCTGCGCGCCCTTCTCAAGGGCCGAACGCAGCACACGCTCGATGTCGGAATCGCTGTAACCGACCTTTTCGATCACGCTGACGTCCAAAATACGCCCATCGGCGAGCTGAACCTTGAAGGATAGACCACTGCTCTCGATCACCTCGCCGAGCGTTTTCAACTGGGTGATGCCCCGGTAGTGTGCTGCATTCCAACCGTTGTCGGTGGGCGAGTCGGCCAGCATGAAGGCCACTTTGAACACTTGCGGATCCTCGGCGGTCGCAGGCAGCGTGGTGGCGAGCGACGCAGCCATCGGTTGACGGGCCGCTACCAACGACATTGTTAGCAGCGCAACAAGCAACAATATGGAAAATGCTTTCGAGCTGTACATGGTTGGTTTTCCCCCCATTTCTGAATAAGTTTTGGATAGCGGCCTGTAGACGACACTTGTAGAACAACGACCAACGGTGCACTAAGGTATGAACTTTAAATCACGCATCCATCACCCCCTTTCTCCAAATCAAAAGGCGCACAGAGCGGAGACTTTGATGGCTAAAAGAAGCGAACGATTCGCTTGCCTCGCCGCGACGAATGCTCTGTGCTCGATTTTCCGAACTATTTGCCAGCGGGTTGCCCGTGGAGACTTTTTGGCAACCCGCTTATTGCACCGGCCCCACCATTTCGGGCGGCCAGTAGGAAAACCACGCCCGCCCGATCACATCCTTCATTGGAATGGGGCCGAAGGTGCGCGAGTCGTTGGAGAAGTTGCGATTGTCTCCTAGGACGAAGAGGTGCAGCGGAGGGACATCGATGGGACCATAATCCCCATCGGCAGGAAATACTACGTAGGGTTCATCGAGCATCTGGTGGTTGATAAACACCTGACCATCGCGGATCTCAACTTGGTCGCCGGGAAGGCCAATCACCCGCTTGATCAGCAGCTCGTCCATCCCATTGATGCGCAACACGACCACGTCACCCCGTTGGGGTGAGCGCAAATGGAGCCAATTGTTGTAGGAAAGTTTCTCCACCACCAATCGCTGGTCGCTGTGCAGGGTTGGTTCCATGCTTTGACCATGGACGCGCGTCGCTTGGGCGACAAACAGGTTGATCGCGAGTGCTACGATCAACGCTGGAGCAAGTGTCTCCAGCAATATGCGCAGCCCGCGTGCCAGATAATGCCAAGCGGGGTGGATATCACCACGATACTGCCGAGCTTTGGAGCGCGCGGGGTAGAGCGCCGAGGACTCGGCGATACCTATAGGTGCGATGGCTTGGGTGGGACGCTGCCACATCGGTTGTGGCCTGATCGATGTACGTCCAGCTTGAGGGCACCGTGCTGACGGTGCTGTATCGTGACCACTGTAGTATACTCGGCCACGTGCGTGCGGTAAGGCCCTATAACCGGGCTGTGAATGTGGCAGCTCCGTCATAATGTGGCGTGTCTCTTCCCTGGTATCAACCCTTCAATCAACGTCGGCGAGGTGACTGCTTGCCTGGACTTTGTCTGCTCACGCTCTTCGGGCGCGCAGTGCGACTGTTATCTCCTCGCTCCCGCGAAGAACTTGGCAAACGTGACAGCGTGTGTTGCCGATCAGCACGCAAAGCTTGCTCAACCGTCCAGCCTTCTAAGACCGCCTGACGTGACAGACGGATTTTGCCGTCGGGATCAATGCTGGTGACCATCACCATGATTTCATCACCCACACGCACCACGTCTTCCACACGAGGCACGCGATAATCCGCGAGTTGGCTGATGTGCACCATACCGTCCACGCCTGGCAGGATTTCCACGAAGGCGCCGAAATCGGTGATGCGCACGACCTTGCCGGTATAAATCTTACCCACCTGGGCCTCTTCTGTCAAAGCGCGTACCATTTCAATGGCGCGCTCGCTTGCCTCGCTGTCGCTCGAGGCAATGTACACCGACCCGTCTTCTTCGATGTCGATCTTGGCGCCGGTCTCTTCCTGGATGGAACGGATCACCTTACCGCCGGGGCCGATCACTTTCCCGATCTTCTCGGGATCAATATGAATGGTGATGATGCGAGGTGCATAAGGTGAAAGGTGAGGGCGCGGCTTGTCAATGGTCTGTAGCATGCGCTCCAAAATGTCCAAGCGTGCTTCACACGCCTGGGCAAGTGCCTTCTCCATCAGCTCATAGCTCAGCCCACGGATCTTGATATCCATCTGCAGTGCAGTGACCCCATTCCGCGTGCCGGCAACTTTGAAGTCCATATCGCCCAGAGCGTCTTCCATACCTTGAATGTCCGTCAGCACTACATGACGGTCACCGTCCGTGACCAGCCCCATTGCCACGCCGCTCACTGGTTCCCGGATAGGCACACCGGCATCCATCAAAGAGAGCGTGCTTCCGCAGACACTGGCCATTGAAGTCGAACCGTTGGAAGAAAGTACCTCGGAAACCAAGCGCAGCGTATAGGGAAACTCACCCTCGGGCGGGATAACGGGCACCAATGCACGCTCGGCCAGAGCGCCGTGACCGATAGCACGTCGGCTGGGACTGCCCATCCGCCCCACTTCACCGGTGGAATAGGGCGGGAAGTTATAATGGTGCATATAACGCTTGGTTTCCTGGGGACCCAGCGTATCCAGCGTTTGCTCCTCGCGCGGGGTGCCCAGAGTAGTGATGGTCAGCACCTGCGTTTCGCCGCGCATAAACAGGCCGGAGCCATGGGTGCGCGGTAACAAGCCGACTTCGCAATAGATGGGACGGATGTCCGTGGGGCTGCGTCCATCGGGGCGAACGCCCTCGTAGAGGATACGCTCACGTACCACCCGCCGCAGCTCTTCTTCGAAAACGTGCAACACCTCTTGAGGGTGCACCATTTCGTCTTCAGCGAAGCTCTGGATCAACTCTTCACGGAGCTGCTTGAGTGCCTGTTCGTTTTCCTTCTTGCTGCCGCCCAGCAGGGGCGCGATGCGGCCGTTCAGGCGCTCCAGCACTTTGGCGCGTACCTCAGGGGACACTTCGGCGATAGTAAACGTCATCGATGGCTTGCCCACCTGAGCCGCCATCTCCCTCTGTACCCGGATGAGATCTTGGATGGCCTCGTGTCCGACGCGCAATGCCTCCAGAAGACGCGCTTCCGGCACCTCGTTGGCGCCCGCCTCGACCATCAGGATGGCATCCTCGGTGCCCGCTACGCGCAAATCCAGAGCACTCCCTTTCATCTGGCTGGCCAACGGGTTGATCACCAGTTGATCGTCGATCAGGCCGACGCGCACAGCGCCCACCGGACCGGCGAAAGGAATACCCGAGATCATCAGCGCCGCCGAGGCAGCATTGATCGCCAGAATGTCAATCTGATTTTCGCAATCCGAGGAGAGCGCTGTGATCACAATGTGTACCTCGTTACGTGCCCCCTTAGGAAAGAGAGGACGCAGCGGACGGTCCACCAACCGGCACAGCAAGATGGCCTCTTCGCTGGGTTTCCCTTCACGCCGGAAGAAGCTGCCAGGGATACGCCCGGCGGCATAGAGACGCTCTTCATAATCCACATTCAGCGGGAAGAAATCCACCGCTTCGCGTGGCTGCTCAGCGGCGGTTGCAGTAGCAAGCAGCACGGTATCACCGGTACGCGCCAGTACAGCACCACCCGCCTGGATGGCCAGACGGCCGGTTTCGAAGATCACATCCGCCTCGGCAACACGTGCTACAAAGCGATAATTTTCAGGAGGGTAGGACATACCTTAATTCTTCTTCCTTAGTCTAAACTACAATCTTGCTCACCGACCTGCCCACCGGTCACGCTGGAAGGCAATCGGTTGCTGAGCCTCTGTGAAGTGCTCTATTGGAAATGGCATGTCCTACTTGCGCAGCCCGAGCCGCTCGATCACATCTTTGTAACGCGCGACATCCTTGCGGCTGAGATATGCCAAATGACGACGGCGCTGCCCAACCAGCTGAAGAAGCCCACGCCGTGAGTCCTCGTCGTGCTTGTGGGTCTTGAGATGCTCGATCAGCTGGTTGATGCGTTTCGTCAGCAACGCAATTTGCACTTCCGGGGAACCGGTGTCATTGGGGTGAACATGATAGGCGTTGATAATCGCCTGTTTCTCTTCCTTTTTCAGAGCCACACCATCCTCCTGATCACCTACGAGACCAATCCAGCAGCTGGATTTTGCTCAGCTCAGTGAAATTTTCTTCCTCTCTAATAGTCTCTTAAATAATAGCATGACATGATGAAATATGCAAACCCGTGCGGCGTAGGTAGGCGGATCCTTCACACGAGGTGGCAAACCCACTCCATACCATAAGCGCCTAAATTGGCCTCATGATCTGATGCTCCAACAAGCGTTTGACCATCAGCACGCTGCCATCGCCGGAATACTGCTCGGCTGCCTCGCGCCACATTTTGATCGGCAACTCTTCCACCTGTTGTCGCGCAAAGCCTTGTTTCTCGAATAGAATGGTGGCCACTGGCCCGGCTTCGGGCCGCAAAAAGGCCAACATCACTTCACATGAAAGCTGCCGTGCATCCTCTTCCACCGCCTCCAACAGAGCTTTGCCCACCGTGGGCCATAACGCGGCAGAACGCACCATACAATCATCCAACGTGGCGATGAGATTCTCGGTGTGCAAGCCCATGATGCCCAATAGCTGCCCACCGGCATCGGCCAGGAAATAGCCCTTGGAGAAGAAACGTTCCATAACCTGTGACTCGTCCAGCGGTCGCTCTCCGTGGGTGGCGTGCGCGATCAATGCCGCGATCTCCGCCAAGTCGCTGCGTCTGGCACGGCGCACCTGCAATTGCCGCGGCAACTCTGTGGGTGTCAGTCCGGGTGCTGTAGCTGCTTCAGGGGCAGGTGCTGCAGCACGCGGGATGGCAGCAAAGTGGCGTTGTACCGCTTTCCACGTCGCCAGAATATCACCGCTGTTGTC
>JASFBB010000085.1:0-11689 GCA_036172345.1 Anaerolineae bacterium | reverse complement strand
TGATGCGACGTTCGTAGTCGCTGTCGGGGATCATTGATGTGCGCATTCTGAGAAGCCTCCTTTCAAGTATGAAGTTGTACCGGACAACCTCCGCGGCAATAGCGACGACGCCAAACGCCGCGGTTTTAATATTTGCAATGTGAAATTATAGCATCCTAGCGCGTCCGCGTGCAACACTCACGGCAAAGGCCTCCGACGGAAAGCGTGGTCACATCCACTTCGAAGCCGTGATGGTGCCGGGCACACGAAATAAAAGGCTCTAAGCTGTCAACCGCTACCTCGAACACCCTGCCACACGAACGGCACACCATATGCACATGCGGGGTACTATGGTGCGTCAGTTCATAACGATATTGGCCATCACTGCCCTGGACACAGGTGACCACCCGGAATTCTTTGAACAGCTCCAGCGTGCGATACACCGTCGAGATATCCATAGAGGGAGAATCCTTCCGCACGTACTGGAAGATCTCCTCCGCTGCAGCCAGCCGATCTAGCTCGTGCAACGCGGAAAGGACGCTCTTGCGTTGCGGGGTCAACCGCAAACCTTTGTTGCGCAGCGATTTAAAGAAGCTTTGTTCGCAGCTCATGGCTTGGTTGGCATCCTCATCCATTATCCAGGCACACGAGAGGAGCAATGCACCTCACGGGGCCGGCTCGATGGCAGTCACACTGCCCAGTTGGTTCACATGGAGAATCCAGCGGCTGCCTATTGGGCAGCGGCTGAACAGCTCGGGGTCGCGCGTGCGATAGGTGTAGGTGGGCCCATCGGTGGCGAAGACGATTTCGTATTGTTCCGTGCGCTCTCCCAGTCGTTCTCCGTCGACAGTTTGAGTCTCCGGCCAGCGTGGCGCCAGGTCATCTCCCTGGAGCGTCTCCACGCGCACCGGCCGCCATTCCATCACAGTGTACTCACACCAGTCGGCGTATACCTCATAGACGCAGTCTTGTACAACCTCCCCATAGCCACTGCCGGTATCTCGGACGTAGGGTGTGCCACACACTTCCTTGCTGTTGGAAGTGGGCGCGTCCTGGGTGTGATGGACCTTCTCCACACAGCGGCCCAGCTCAGCGCCGCGCGGCACTTCATCGCGCCATGCCTGGTGCGTGACGGGCAGCAGAGCTTCCACGGCAATGCTGCGCATCCAGCTGACGTTTTGCACCGTGCCCAGTATATCACTGGTCTTGGTCACCAGGAAGATCAACGCAGCGATGATGCCCACCACTGTGACGCCCCACACAAGGGGTAATACACTGGCACTGCGCCTCGGAGTGCTCGCTTCGGCCACCGCGGATGGCATCGGCGCCGCCAAGCTGCTACCACAGCGCGCGCATTTCAGCGCCGTGGCTGGGTTGAGTGCTCCGCAGGATGGGCATGCCACATCCGGCTGCGCCTCGGAACGAAAAGCACCTATCACACGCCCACTTGTGCGTGCTGCCGCCTCGCTCAGGTCGGCGCCGCATTGCGTACATACCGAAGCATCAGCCGGATTGCGCGCGCCGCAATAGGTGCAGTGCACATCCGGGCCCACCTTTGCGCGGCGAATCTCCTCTTCGCTTTGCAGCAACTCCTCTTGAGCCGCTTGCTGGAATTCCACATGGGCCGGTTGAGCGGCGCCACAACTGGAACACGTCTTCTGCGGACCGGGATTACGGCTGCCGCAGACGGGACAAGTCCATTCCAGCCGGACGTAACCGACGGTTTTCTGGGTCATTATGTTCTCCTCTTAGATCTTCTAGGACGCCGGACTCAGGCGCAAAATCTTGGCTTGATCCCGCGCATCGGTTGAGAAGTAAATGAAACCATCTGGACCCACCACAATGTCCCGCAGCCGGCCATATGTGTTGTCCACCAAGATCTCTTCCTGCACCACTTCTTCATCGCTCACCCTGAGCCGATACAGGCGCCCCGTCTTCAGGGTGACGAAGAAGATATCGCCCTGCCACGCGAGGAAAGCGGAACCGGTGTAGAATACTAGATCCGAAATCGCGATGGTCTGATCGGAGTAGAATTCCTTGACGGCTGGCTCGTAGTTCTGCACAGAACATGTCGCCTGCTCACCCAAACAGATCGGCCAGCCATAGTTCTTGCCCTTCCTAATGATATTCAGCTCGTCACGTGTATCCGGTCCATGCTCGGTAGACCACAACCAACCCGTGCCCGGCTGGAATGCCAGTCCCTGCGGATTGCGATGGCCCAACGTCCATATGGGGCTGCCGGGGAAGGGGTTGTCACTTGGGATGCTACCATCGCGGTTGATGCGCAAGATCTTGCCGCTGAGCGAATTCAAGTCCTGGGCGCGATTCGCCTCCGCTGCATCGCCCATCGAGACGAACAGATAACCATGTTCATCTGGAGAGACGACGATCCGGCAACCGTTATGGCGCGGCCCGTGTGGCATCGTGAGTAGGACTTGCTCGTCCACCAGCTGCGTGCCCGACAACACCAGGCGCGACAGGCGGTTGACCGCAACGTCGGCCGCTACTGAATCCATGTGTGCCGTGGCGAGATTTTTATGGGCGCTGATGACCGGCAGATAGTTGTTGACCGTAGAATAACATGCATACAGCACCCCATTCCGAGCGAAATCGGGGTCCAGCTCCATGCCGAGCAATCCGCCCTCGCCACCTGACAACGCTGGCAGCGAGGGTGTAAAAGTCGTCAGCACGCCTGTGCTCACGTCCAGCGCGTGGATCTCACCCGTGTCACGGCTGGTGAAAAGCAAGCGACCATCCGGCGCGAAATTAAGGCTCCACGGCAGGTAGACGTTTTCCTTCACCGTCTCGATCACAAAGCCCTGGGCATGGACGGCAGGTGGCATGAAAAGAGCGAAGGTGGAGATCACCGTCAACCACGCGACAAATACCGCTATACAACGACACAGCCTATCCGTAAACATCGTGCTCCACTCCCTATGCAAAACTGTCATTAAGTCACCCAATACAGTCTTATCCATCATACCATGCCCGACAAAGGGCCACAACCTTGTTCTGTGCACGACGGGTGCATTTCAATTTGGGGGTGAATAGGAGCAGCGATCTGGATTACGCCAGTTATCCCGAGCCGCGACCATCAGGAAGCGGCATAAAGTCGCTCGCTTACGCGCAGCTTGGTTTGAACCTTCACCTCTCCATAAAAATGGAATGCACCCGTGTGCGACTTATGCGCTGCCTTCTGCTGCTCTAATGTCGTTATAACCTCAATGGGACCGAGCGATTTCCCCAACCTTCTTCCCATGTGTAGAATATCGTGAAACACCGTCGTGCCACCTGGAGGGAGCACGCTGTCTTTCAACCCCATATGCCTGTGGTCGGTGAACTGGTGCCTGTGGTAGTCCGTGTCGGTATGCGCATAAGACACGATCGAGGTTGGGTATGGGTGTGTTCGCTGATGATCATAGTAGTCAGCTGTCTGCCCTACTTGCTCGCCTGGATCGTTACACCTGCTGGGTACCAATTCACCGGCATCTTGGTCAATCCGCTGGACGGACACTCCTACTTGGCCAAGATGCGCCAGGGCTGGGAGGGGGCCTGGCTGTTCCACCTGAGCTATACGCCGGAGCCTCACGCAGGGACAGCGATCTTCCTCTTCTATCTTGTCCTAGGGCACATCGCGCGCTGGACGGGGTTGCCGCTCGTCGCGGTGTATCATGCGGCGCGCATACTGGCCGGTCTGGCGTTGCTCTGGGCAATATACACTTTTATCAAACGGTTAACTCGGGAACAGCACATGCGACGATTGCTCTTCCTGTTGGCCAGTAGCAGCGCCGGATTGGGCTGGTTGGGGGTCATGATAGGGCTCTTTCCCATCGATCTATGGGTGCCGGAAGCGTTTGCCTTCTTCAGCACGCTGGCCAATCCGCATTTTCCGCTGGCAATCGCTCTGATGCTCTTCCTGCTGCAGAGCGTGCTCTGGCCGGTGAGCGGGATGCGCAGCTGGCTGCTACCTGGACTAGCGGGAATGGCGCTGGCAATTGTCGCCCCTTTTGCGTTGCCCATCCTTTACGTTATGTTTGCTGCCCATCTGTTGCTGCGGGCGTGGTCGAGGCGTTCGCGGAATCCATCGATGAACGACTGTACACCTTTGCGTGGGGCATTTATAGCGGCACTGAGCGCAACAGTCACATCACTCCCCTGGTTGGTATATGACACCCTCGTCTACACAACCAATCCAGCACTGGTCGCATGGTCCCGTCAAAACGTGACCCCCACCCCTGCCCCTGCCGATCTCCTATTGGGATTCGGCCTTCTCACGCCGCTGGCCGTGGTGGGGATATGGGCTGCTATGCGCAGAGGCGATCATCCTGTGCTGATGTTGGCGATTTGGAGCGCTATCACGCTGATTTCGATCTACGCTCCCATCGCGTTGCAGCGTCGTTTGCTCACCGGGCTGGGGGTGGCACTCGCCTTGCTGGCCGGCATCGGCCTGAGCCGCCTGCCGCGCTACGTCTCTTCCCTGGCAGTAACATTCAGCTGGTTGGGAATCGGGTTTCAGCTGTTTGTGTTCACAGCAGGTGCATTCGGCGCGGCGCAGGGCATGGAGCAACCTACCGCTCTGTACATCTCGGCGGACGAGGCCGCTGCGATGCAATGGTTGCTGGCCCATGGTGAGGGCGCCGTGGTGCTGGCCGCCCCACGCACTGGCAACGTGCTGCCTGGCCAGGCGGGAGTGCGCAGTTTTTATGGCCACCCTTTCGAGACGATCGATGCCACGGCCAAGGCAGCACAAGCCGAGGCGTTCTTCAGGGGGGAAATGAGTGAGAGGACGTGGCGTATGCTGCGCGAGCGTTACGCCGTTCGCTTCGTGTTCGTCGGCCCCTATGAGCATCAGCTAGGCGCCCATCGCCTACCAGGCGATCTTGTGCCCGTCTTCCGACAAGGTGACGTGACTGTCTATCGTGTGCCATGAAACTCACATAAGGGGCAGATGAGAAGATGCAGAAATTTTTTAAGCTGGAGGCCAAGCCAACTATGATCTTTGTCCTTCTGACCGCACTGGTGGCCATCCTATTATTGGTGGGTGGTCAGACTCTGCTCAAACTGGGTCTGAACGAGATCGGCGGGGTGAGCTTGTTCGGTGGCAATCCTGTCGGCAGCTTCGCCAATCTGTTTCGCACGCCGTGGGTGATTCTGGGCTTTGCCTTCTACGCCGTGAGCGCAGTCCTCTGGTTGGACGTGCTCTCCAAGCTCGATTTCAGCATGGCCTATCCGATGGTGAGCTTGACTTACATCTTCTCATTGCTCATCGGGCGCTTCGTGTTTCACGAGATGGTCAACTGGCAGCGCGTGGCGGGTGTGCTTCTGATCATCGCTGGCCTGTTCTTCGTCGTGCGCAGTGGAAGGTCGTGACCTCGCAACATTCTGTGATGGGGAGGGGCATCGCCTGGCATAAGAAGGGATGGGCTGTCGGCAGCGTGTTGCTGATCGGCATTTCCGCGCTGTTCCTGCCCGCGTTGCCGCAACCTGACGCGTGGCTTTACCCCACTTACAGCTCTCATTCCGACCTCACTGTCATCCATTGGCCCAAGGTGTACTTGATGACCACCAGTTGGCACACCACAGGTGAGTTGCCCCTGTGGACGCCCGCGAATCTGAGCGGCATGCCGTTGGCAGCTAATCAACTTGCCATGCGTTTCTATCCTCCTGCATGGCTTTTGCTCCTTATGCCCTCCGGGATGGGTTTCAACCTCTTCCTCTTGCTGCATTTGTGCTGGGCTGGGTCAGGTACTTGGTGGCTGTTGCAGCGTGTCTTTCAAGTGGAAAATCTTCCCGCTGTGATCGGCAGCTGGACATTTGCGTTGAGCGGCAAGCTGATCGCTCATATGGCCGGGGGACACGCCAGCTTGATCGCCGCAGTGGCATGGATGCCATGGGCGCTTGGCGCGACGAGCTCACTCATCGCCGCTGAATCCGCCAGGGATCGCATACGCTGGGCATTGTTGGCCAGCCTGGCTCTCACGGCTCAGATCTGCACCCATTCACTCATAGTAATGTATACGAGCTATCTGCTCGCAGCTTGGGTGGTGTGGCAGGTGCTCTATTGCGGGCGTCTGCGGGTGGCACGCCTATGGGCCTTGCTGCCTCTCCTGCTGGCGATACTGCTCAGCGCGCTCGCGTTGGGCGCTGCGCAGCTGCTGCCCCTGGTCGAGCTCAGCGCCTATAGCAATCGCGCTTTGTCGCTCGAGGAGGCAGGCCAGTATGCTCTGACACCGCTCCAGCTGGGTGTGGCTCTTTTCCTTCCCCAAAGCTCTGCTGGGCACGAAGCAGTGGCCTATCTCGGCCTGGTACCCCTCATACTGGCCGGCTGGGGTCTGCGCCGCAACGACCGACGCACCTGGTTCTTGGTATTCGTCATTCTGGCTGGTCTGCTCTTCGCTCTCGGCGGCGCCACCCCGTTGTTTGAGTTGATCTACCGTTTCGTACCGGGGATGAGCTACGTGCGCACACCGGCGCGTGTTGTGATTGTCACCGCATTGGCGTTGGCGATCCTGGCCGCTATGGGTGCCCAGCGCCTCGCCCAAGGGTGCATCCCGTGGCGGCGTAGCGTTATCCTAGTCCTCATTGCCACCACAACCGCTTCCGGCCTCGGGTTCGTAATTCTCGGGCGTGCCGACCGCGCCACACTGGGTTTGGCATGCCTGCCTCTTGCAACGTTGCTGACGATCGGGTTGACCGCACGAAGACACTTGCCCACACCGCTTGTTTGGCTGATCCTCGCTTGCCTCACGTGGGGCGATCTCACTTCGTTCGGCTTCACGTTGATTCGCTTCATCCCCTCCCAAGAAGTGTTCGCGCCGGGCGCTATGGCAGCGGAATATCTCAGCCACCAGCCCGGTCTGTGGCGCAGCTATTCCCCCAGCTACAGCATCCCACCCCATGTCGCCGCACAGTGGGGTGTTCAAACGGCGGATGGGGTCGAGCCGGTGCATTTGGAACGCTACGACCGCTTCATGGAGCTGGCAGGCAACTATGCCCATCTCCCAGACGTGCCGGTTGGTCGCTTCAGCGTCACCATCCCCCCCTTTCCACCGGATCGTCCGCTGGAGAGCGCCTTTCGGGACGCGCCTCCCAACCTCTCTCTGCTGGGATTGCTGAATGTGACCTATTTGGTCTCCACCTTTCCATTGCCCCTTGACAATCTCGAGTTGCTGACGCAGTTAGAACATGCTTACATTTATCGCAACCGCCGTGCGTTGCCGCGCGCATGGCTATTGCCAACAGAAATCGCCAGAGCGTTTCTCACTTCAGATGTGCATACCGGCTGGCCGCAGCAGCTGGAGGCATTGTACACGGCAGCTTCGAAATGGCATGGGGCAATGCCCAACGCAGTGATCATCCAGGAGTATCGGGCAGATCGCATCGTCTTGGACGTGACGGTGGACGAGCCAAGTGTGCTGATCTTGAGCGAGAACTGGTACCCTGGTTGGCTGGCATGGGTGGACGGTATGCCGGCCGAGGTATTGCCTGTCACCGGCCTGTTGCGCGGTGTGCCGCTGGAAGTTGGGAGACATCACGTCGTCCTAACATACCAGCCGCTCGCTGCACGCATCGGCATAGGGATTTCGACCATCGCCGTTGTCGGTCTTCTGCTCCTCACAGCGCTCGCCGGAGTGCATCATCTCGTTGCTCACCCGGCTCTTACGAAAGGAGAGGTGCCCTGATGACAACGGGAACCATCAGCCGTTCGGAATGGAAATGGTGGGCGCTCGGCAGTGTGTCGCTTATCATACTGACTGGTATCCCGTATTGGATCGGATGGCTGATGGAGACACCTGAGCACGCTTTTAGCGGCTTCTTTGTGGCAGTCGAGGATGGCAACAACTATCTAGCAGCTATGTACCAGGGGGCAGCGGGGCGCTGGTTGTTTCACAATCCTTACACGCCCGAGCCTCACGCTGGCGTCTTCGCTAACTTTATCTACCTCATACTCGGCAAGCTGGCGCGTCTTTGCAACCTACCCATGGCGCTCATGCTCCATCTGGCACGAGCAGCCGCAATCCCATTCTTGCTCCTCGCCGTCTATCGCTTCGTAGCCCATTTCACTCCATGGCCTGCGGTACGTCGTCTCAGCTGGTTTCTGGTGGCGGTGGGCGGAGGCTTAGGCTGGCTGTGGGTGCTGGCCGGGGGAACGTTTGCGCCCGGCGCCATGCCTACCGACCTATGGGTGCCGGATGCGTCTGCGTTCCTCACAATGCTCACCTTTCCCCACCTGACGCTGGCACAGGCATCCATTCTGTGGATGGCCGTCTCGGGGTGGCGGCTATTGCGTCGCCCTAGCGGCAGAGATCTGCCCAGCACGGCACTGTCTGGCCTGCTTTTGAGCCTGATCCACCCTTATAGCCCCCCCATCCTGATAGGCCTGCTGACGTTGCACTGGGCATGGCAAGGGTGGCGTTCCCGCGCACTTGCCTGGAAGTCGTTGCTCCACCTGGGCATTGCTAGTGCCACTTCACTGCCCTTTCTCGCGCATGCGCTCCTCGTCTTCTATGCTGATCCTGTCCTGCGCAGCTGGCAGGAGCAGAATCTTGTCCGGTCGCCTCACCCGATGTTCTACCTACTTGGCTTTGGACTCTTGTGTCCGCTGGCGTTGGTGGGGCTGCTGCGATGTGCTCCCCTGCGTCATCAGCAGGGCTTCTCCCTCCTGGTTCTGTGGGTGCTGGTAATCCCGGTGCTGCTCTACCTCCCCTCGAATCTGCAGCGTCGTTTTCTGAACGGCTACCAAGTGCCCCTCACTCTGATGGCTGTCTGCGGACTGGTGGTGTTGTTACGTCGAATGCGAACCGGGTGGCGCAAAAGAGCGGTGCTATACTTCAAGACGATCAGCATCTTCTCCAACCTGCTGCTGCTCGGCGGCTTTATCATCCTGGTCATAGGGCGACCGCCAGCCGTTTTCAACGTGCGCTCCGTGCTGGCAGCGATGGACTGGCTGGCCGCGCATGCTGAGACAGATGCCGTGGTGCTGGCTGCCTATGATACAGGCAATCTGCTGCCGACGCGCGCTTTGGTGCGCTCCTTTGTCGGGCATGGACCACAAAGCGTTGACGCTGACACAAGGCGCGAACAGGTGCACGCTTTTTTCAGCGGCACTCTAAGCCCAGAAGCGCGCCTGGCTCTCCTGAGAGAGCACCATGTGCGCTATGTGTTCTACGGCCCTTCTGAGCGCGCGCTGGGCAATGCTTCGCCTGCCGATTTGCCTCACGTGCATCTGATCTACCATCACGACGAAATCCAGATTTATGAGGTGCGTTATGGAGTTCAAACGTGCCAGTGGTGTGCTGCTCCATCCCACTTCCCTTCCGGGCCGCTTCGGTTGCGGTGACTTGGGGCCAGGCGCCTATGCTTTTCTTGACTTCCTGAGCCAGAGCGGCCAGAGCATCTGGCAGGTGCTCCCGTTGGGCCCGACCGGCTACAGCGACTCCCCCTACCAGGTGCTTTCGTCGTTTGCCGGCAATCCCTTGCTCATCAGCTGTGACCGATTATTGGAGGAAGAGCTGCTCTCCCCCGCCGACTTCTCGGAGATACCCCCCTTTCCGGTCGAACGCGTGGACTACGGGGCGCTTATACCCTTCAAGAAGCGGGCGTTGCGCAAGTCGTTTGCCCAGTTCAATACGGTGGGTGGTGCAACGTTGCATGCCGAGTTTGAGCGCTTCTGTCGGGAGCACGCAGGTTGGTTGGAAGACTTTGCCCTATTCATGGCATTGAAGGATGCCCACGGGGGAGCTCCTTGGTATGCCTGGGAAGCGGACGTAGCAGCCAGACAGCCAGAGGCATTGGAAGACTGGCGGTGCAAGCTCAGCGAGGAGTGTGCTTTCCACAAATATCTCCAATTCCTGTTCTTTCGCCAATGGCTGGCGCTCAAGCAAGCGGCAAACCGACGCGGCATTCGCATTATGGGCGATCTGCCCATCTTCGTCGCGCACGACAGCGCCGATGTCTGGACGCACCCCGAGCTCTTCCAGCTGGATGAACGGGGCATGCCCACCGCGGTCGCGGGTGTGCCTCCGGACTATTTCAGCGCTACCGGACAGTTGTGGGGCAATCCCATCTACCGCTGGGATGTGCTCCAGAAGCAAGGCTATGCTTGGTGGATCGCCCGGGTGCGCGCCACGCTGACCATGGTGGACTGCGTCCGCCTCGATCACTTCCGTGGATTCGAGGCATATTGGGAGGTGCCGGCAGGCGAGAAAACCGCAGTTAACGGTCGCTGGGTGAAGGGCCCTGGCGCCGAGTTGTTCCACGCGATCCGCTCGGCGCTCCAGGTGTCGCGCTTGCCCCTCATCGCCGAAGACCTGGGTGTGATCACGGCAGAGGTTATAGCATTGCGCGAGCAATTCGAGCTGCCCGGTATGAAAGTGCTGCAGTTTGCCTTCGGCGGCGGTCACCTCGAACATATGGATCCGCCTTATCGCTATCCGCGCAATTGTGTCGTCTACACGGGCACCCACGACAACGACACCACGCTGGGATGGTTCAGACGCTCTGCGCTGCCAGGTGAGCGTGAGCTCGCCTTACGCTACACGGGCAGCGACGGTCGAGAATTCCACTGGGATTTCATCCGCCTGGCACTGAGCTCAGTGGCGGATACTGCCCTCATCCCGATGCAGGACATCCTGGGGCTCGACTCGGACGCGCGCATGAACTATCCGGGGCGCGAGGGCGGCAACTGGGCGTGGCGCTGCCCACTGGATGCATTTACCAAGGAGGAGCTCATCCGCCGTCTGGCGGACTTGACTGAAATCTATGGACGCGCTCCCCGCCACGAGGCCGCTGTGTAGTGCGCGATACCACACAGTCGGCGGCATGATGCTCGGCGGAGCACTTCTGCCCGCCTCAGAGGCGAACACGTGCACGCTCAAGGAGGCACACTCAACGGCAGAGCAGGATGGGCACTTGTGCTTCGTTCAGCACACGGTCGACCGAGCTGCCCAGCATCAGTTCCAGGACGGGACTAAAGCCATAGCCTCCCATAACGATGAGCTCGCTCTGCTGTGCTTCGACCGTTTCGAGGATCGCCCCTCCTACATCACCAGACCGAGTCTCATAGACAGCGTTCACCCCATGGCTTTCCAGATAGCGTCGCGCATCCTCGAGTGTTTCGGGCGTGGCGCGTTCGTCCTCCAGCACAGTCAGCACGGTCAACGCTAGATTCCAGCGGCTAGCCAGGTAGGTGGCCATGAAGAGCGCCTCGCGACCTTTCGGGCTGCCATCATAGGCCAGCAACCCGCGCGTGAGTGGCGTGGCATGGTGCGGCACGGCCAGGATAGGAATGGGGCAGCGGCGGATCAGGGTACGGAAGCCCGAGCGCAGGCGTGCGACAGGCTGGGGCGTGGGCGGATGCGCTAGATTGGCCACGACCAGGTCGCACCAACGTGCCCGTTCGCAGATCACTTGGGACACGCTGCCGACCGCTATAGCCAGTTCGCCATACACCCCTGCCTCGTGGCAGCGCCGGTTGAATTCCTCTTGCACCAGGCGCGCGCGCTCGCTATCCCGATCCTCCGTGGTGGGCACAGCGTGCAGCCCCAGCAGCCGGGATCCCTCACGGCGTGCGACGACAGTGGCCTGGTCAAGCGCTACCCAACCGTTCGCCTCACCACTGACCGGCACTAGGATATGGCCAAACAGAGGGCGTTCCCACTGATCGGCCTGGCGCTGCATGCGCCACTGGCCAGGTGAGGGGCCATCTGCC
>JASFBB010000084.1:0-14880 GCA_036172345.1 Anaerolineae bacterium | reverse complement strand
AGCCGCAGGCGTAAGCAAGCGGCACGCTAACCGCTCCCTCACGGTCGCGGCTCGGATAGTGGTCGCGGCGCGGATACACTAAACCGAGCCGCGCACGTAAGTAAGCGGCCCAAACCGAGCCGCAGGCGTAAGCAAGCGGTTAGCAAGCGACCCAAACCGCTCCCTGACGGTCGCGGCTCGGATAGTGGTCGCGACGCGGATACACTAAACCGAGCCGCGCACGTAAGTAAGCGGCCCAAACCGAGCCGCAGGCGTAAGCAAGCGGCACGCTAACCGCTCCCTCACGGTCGCGGCTCGGATAGTGGTCGCGGCGCGGATATACTAAACCGAGCCGCGCGCGTAAGTAAGCGGCCCAAACCGAGCCGCGTGCGTGAGCCAGCGGCCAGAATACCGCTCCCTCACGGTCGCGGCTCGGATAGTGGTCGCGGCTCGGATAAGCGTGTGTACAGGCGACACATTTGCCATAATGGTATCATTACGGCGCCGGCGTACTGGTCGGCAGCGGAGTGGGCGTCGGTGTCGGGGTAGGGGTGCTCGGCCGCAGGCTGATCTGGACTTCGATGGTTTCGGGCAAGATGCTTTCTACGTGCAGCGACTCGGGCACCACGATGGTGGGCTTAACCTGATGGGTGCCCGCCCCGAGGCCGAACAGATTGGCGATCACCTGCACGTCCTCCAGCGTGAGGGATTGCAAGCGGGGCAGCGGGCCAGACAGGATGACATCCACCCGGTCCGGGCGGGCGACAGCCGACAAGTCCTCCGCCAAGCCCTGGAACTGCACGGCACGCTGGACGGTCTGCCCACCCTCCACGGCGGATATCTGAATGGCCACTTGCACGCCTCCCAGGGTCTGACTCTCATCCGATTCGGGTTGCACCACCGAGACCCCCTCGGGCAGCTCGAGCGCGACACGCTCGGTGATATTGGCCGTGGCGTTGGTGACATCCACCGGCAGCGTCTCGACATAGCCGGGCAGCTCTTTCAAGGCAGAGGGGTTGCCCACCACCGTCACCGTGGAAGGAGAGACCGCGATGTTGCTGATCCAATAGCCCGCTGCCACCTCGCCCTTGATGCGCACGCGCACGGAGACATCGCGATAGCCGAAACGCTGTTCCACCGGCACCGTCACGGTGACTTTGGCGGGATTCAAGGTGACGCGCGTCACTGGGTCACCGTTGGCGTTGCGCGCCGAAAGGTCGACCGTACGGTGTACGGTCTCCTTAGAATTGCGCAAGTATACTTCGCCCATAGCATAGCTCACCTGGCTCACCTGCGGGGCGGCGCCGCTGACCGTCGTCGTGATCGGCGCGAAGATCGGCGCGCGCGCAATGTAGCCGATCGGCGCGCTGTCGACCACCTCGACGCGGATAGGTACCTCGGCCATCAGCAGCTTTTCCAGGCGCACACTGACCTCGGCAGGACGCTTTTCCTGGATGGAGACCGCCCTGTCGGACACCTGCACCTGGACGGGCACCTCATGTAAACCGGGCTCAAGGCCGGAAAGATCGATCCAGGCGCGAAACTTGCCGGGGGAGATGCTATCCCAGCTCGTCTGAGGCGCCAGCAACCGCAGCTGGACGCGCTCCGGAACATCGCCGAAGATCACTATATCGGGGGGGAGGTTTTCGATCTCGATCGGGATGGCAGGTGCATAGTCCGCCTCCACCGGCGGATTCTGTTCGCGCACAGCGACAAACCAGACCATCAAGCTCAATATGACCGAGAGGACAAATGTGCTCAGCGCCTGGGGAACCTTCCTCATGACGACACACGCTCCTTAAGGCCCACACGATTCCGTAGCCACACCAACCAGCGCGGCCACGCTTCCTCGATCTGCGGGCGGTACACAGCGATCAACACCTTCGCCAGACGGCTTTCGTCCAGGCGGCGGATCAACCGGCCTCCGTAGGCGATGGAGATGATACCCGTCTCTTCGGAGACCACCACAGCGACAGCGTCGCTGATCTCGGAGATGCCCAACGCGGCGCGATGACGGGTGCCCAGATCTACATCGCCCACTGCCAAGGTGCTGATCGGTAACACAGCGCTCGCTGCCACGACGCGGTCCCCGCGGATGATCACCGCTCCGTCGTGCAATGGGGTGCGTGGGAAGAAGAGGGTGAGCAATAGCTCGCGGGAGACCTCCCCATCAATGGGCACCCCCGTTTCGATGATGTCCTGCAATCCGACCTCGCGTTCCAACACGATCAAGGCGCCATAGCGAGAACGCGACAGCTGGATGCACGCTTGGGTGACGATCTCAATCGTGTCGCGCAGCTTGCCCGCACGGGTGCGCACGCTCAAGAACCCGCCCGTCGTGCTACCCAGCCGCTCCAGAAGACGGCGCAGCTCCGGCTGGAACACCACCGGCACGGCCACGAGCAACGCCGGCAGAGCATTCCGGATCAGCCAGCTGAAGGCGGTCAGCTGCACCAGGTTCGAGATCACAACCGTGATCACCACCAGGATCACCACCCCGCGCAGCAACGGCATCGCCCGGGTGCCCTGGATCAAGGTGAACAGCCAGAAGAAGATCAAGGATACCAGCAGGATGTCGAGGATGCTCAACCAGTTGAGCTGCGAAAGAATGAACAGGAAGTCGTTCAAGCGCCTTACTCCCTGAGGTCAACCTCTTTCCAGTTGTTGATTCACCGTTCGCTTGACCACCCGCCGGACGCGCCGGCATTAAGGGGTTGATGTTCCTCCATCACCTTGCAAACGAGCCAGCAGGCGACGGTAGGCCTCCGGTTGTTCCGGCCCCAACTTGAGGATGGTTTCAAGAGTTTCGCGTGCGCTATCCCGCAAGCCGGCTTGCAATTGCAGGCGGCTGAGGGCTATATACTCCGCGATAGCCTGTTGGGTGAGCCCTTGGGCGGCGTAAACCTCTGCGGTGCGGGCACGCAATCCCATCTCATCAGGATAGGTGCGCACCAAATCGCGCAGCATAGCGGAGATCTCCCCTGCTTTGCCCTGTTGGTAATACAACTGGCACAGCCGATCCAACGCACGCAAAGCTGCGCTGCTCCGCCCCTGCTTGAAGTATAAATCCACCAAGCGCCGCTGCGCCGCTGCTTCGCGGGGCATCAGGGCGGCAATGGATTCATAAGCCCAGGTAGCGCGCTCCCACTCCATGCGCTGAGCCAATATATCCCCCATACGCTGCAGGATGTGCACCTCCCATTTTATGCGTGCCTGTGAGCGGGTCACGATGCGCAACGCCTCTTCATACTGCTCCAGAGCACGATCCACCTCGGCCAGCTGATAGTACGAATCGGCCAGGATGAGATACTGCTCCAAGACTTCCTCAATGGCATCCCGCTCGCGCAACAGCGCGATCAGCTGGGCGCGTGCGCGGACATCCATCGGCCATTGGGCAAGCACGTTGCGGCAAATTTGCAGCGCATGCTCTAGATCCCCACGCACCCTGAGGGTCTCCACCACGCTCCTATACAGGGTGCTGGCTTGCTCATAATGTCCCTGTGCCGCTTGCAGCTCGGCCAGCCGCAGATACAGCGGCAGATGGTCTGGCGCACGGCTGATGGCATACAGGCACTGTTCTGCCGCCGTTGCCAGCATCTGGCGCTCTTCCAGCTCGGCCACCAAGGCCAGCGTGTCCACAATCACCCCGGTTTCGGGAGAGCGCAGGTATTCGGCCAACGTCCGAGGAGCCTCTTCAGCTGCCAGCCTGTCCATGTTGTGACGTGCCTGTTGCGCCAGGAGTTCCCACCCCGGCCGTGCGAAAAAGTGTGTCAGCGTTTTGACGAAGGTCTCGATTTCGCGGGCATCGGCGTGAGCTAAATGCTGGTCGGTCAGCTGTTGATAAGCCTTGTCGATCTGCTCGATTCGCTCGGGAGCGACCGTTGTCAGGTCGACCGTGCGGGCCACTTCCAAGAAATGCTCCAGCGCCCGGTCGGCCGTACTAGCAGCCCAATAGGTGAGGCCCAGCGCGTAATGCGCACCCAGGGCAAACGCCCGATCACGTGCAGAACGCCGGAATGCCTCGATGGCGTTTTGATACTGGCGCTGTTCGTAATACAAGGCGCCCAAGTTGAAGAACACGGCAGCATGATCGTATCCAGCGTCGAGAACCTTTTGGAAGGACTTAACCGCCTCATGCAACTGGCCACGCGTCTGCTGATCGATGCCCTGAGTGATGAGCGGGATCAGAGCCGGATTGAGGGCGTTTTCTCCTTCCGTCGCGAACACAGTGTCGGCCAACTGTTGGAGCGCCATCCGGCGCGCGCGCTCGAAGGGGTCGTCCTTCTCAGGTGTGCCCTGATCTTCGCCGCCGTCAAGGCCGAGTAGTTCCGCGGTATCTCGGATCGCTCTGTCCGCCGGGGTAGGCGACTCGAGTTCCCTGGATGCGCGGGCAGCAGGTTGGAGCGCCTGGAGACGTGCATAGGCCACATCGTTGTCAGCGTCCAGGCGCAGCGCCTCCTGATAACAGGCGCGTGCCGCTCCCCATTCCTTGCGGCGCTCATAGATGAAGCCGAGTGACACGTATTCCGCCGCCGCCTGGCGAGGGCGCCCCAGGCGCTCCAGCGTGCGCGCCAGCTGCCGGTATGTTTCGCTCCGTTCCGGCGCGAGGCGCGTGGCGCGCATCCAAGCATCTGCCGCCGCCTGGAGATTCCCCTCCTGCAAAGCGACCTCGGCCAGCGTATCATAAGTGGCAGCCGCTTCGGAGAGCAATCCCAGCCGCTCCTGCACGTCGGCCAAGCTGGCGAGCGCCAGCTGATCGCGCGGGGCCAATTGCACGGCATACTCGAACGCCTTAAAGGCGCGCGGCAATTGCCCCATCTCCACCCAGGACTTGCCCAGCCCGATAGTTGCAGCCAGCTCGCTTGGGAATTCGACCAGCGCGCGCCGATACGCTTCCGCGGCAGCGGCCCAGTCACTGCGTTGACTATGCTGGATTGCCTGGCGCATCCAATGCGCATATGCTTCGCGATTGCCGGCCATGTGCGAGACTCCACTTGCTGCGGCTACACAGCCGCAGACGGACTAAGTGACCTGATCCACCAACAGAAACGCAAGAATCCCCTTCTGAGCGTGTAAACGGTTCTCCGCCTGATCGAACAGCGCCGAGTGCGGGCCATCCGCCACCTCGTCGGTGATCTCCTGACCGCGATGCGCCGGCAAGCAGTGCATCACGATGGCATCCGGGCGCGCGTGCGCCAGCAGAGCGGCATTGACCTGATAGGGCGGGAAGACCGCTTCGCGCTGCGCTTTCTCTGCCTCCTGTCCCATGCTCGTCCAGACATCGGTATAGACCACCTGAGCGTCGCGCACGGCGGCCACCGGATCATGGGTGACGGTGATGCGGCTGCCCGATCCGCGCGCAAATTCCTCGGCGCGTGCCAAAACCTCCGCGGGCAACCCATAGCCGGGGGGATGGCCGATGGTGAAATCCATCCCCAGCTTGGTGGCGGCAAAGAGCAATGAGACGGCCACGTTGTTGGCATCCCCCACATAGGTGAGCCGCACATCTTTGAGGTGGCCCAGCTTCTCCCAGATGGTGAACACATCGGCGATGCCCTGACACGGGTGGCTGTAGTCGCTGAGGCCGTTGATCACCGGCACCCGCGAATGGGCGGCGAGCTCGACGATGTGCCGATGGGCGAAAACGCGCGCCATGATCACGTCCACGTAGCGCGAGAGCACCCGCGCGACATCGGGCACACTCTCCCGCTCGCCCAGGCGAATTTCATCGGGCGAGATGTAAAGCGCCTGCCCGCCGAGCTGGAGCATGGCAACGTCGAACGAGATGCGCGTGCGCAAAGAGGGTTTTTGAAAGATCATCCCCATGACCTTGCCTTTGAGGAGCGGCCTGTTGCCGCCGGAACGCCATTCATCCTTCAGCTGGCGTGCCCGGTTCAAGATGTGCCAGAGTTCTTCGCTTGAGAGGTCGGCGATGCTGATGAGGTGTTTCATAATGATTGATCTCCAAAATAAATTTTTGCCCCTGCAGGGACACCTGCCCCTGCGGATGACAAGCTGGTTGGCAACCGGCGCAATGCGGCGGGGTATAGTATACTACAAATTGTCTTCGGGCGAAAGGTTGTGCCAAGCCGTAAACCAGCGTCGCTGCCGTTGACAATAAAATGAGCTTGCCTTATAATAAATGTGATAGGGCCACCGTCGTTTAGTCAATGGGCGTTTGCCTGGGGACAAGGGAGTGACGATGAGCAATGGAGACCTGCACCCGTGGGAAATTCCTCCGGACGAAGGTTACTGGCGTGCTCTCTTAGCGGATGTTGACCGCCTGTCCGCTTATGAACCCGCCCCATTGGATGCCTGCGAAGCATCTGAGGAGGTCTTTCGAGCGCCATCTGGCATTCCCAGCCTGGCGGAGGGCGTCGGAGAGGCCAAGGAATCCTGCCAGCAGCTCGCGACGAGAGCGGTTCCCCGTATACCCCCGCCAGAAGCTCTCGCAGCTGAGTGGGAACGCGCCGAGCACCTGCTCCAGAGCAAGGGGCGAGTGGAGTTGCGCGTGACCGGCTACAATCGAGGGGGGCTGCTGGTGCGCTTTGGCTCGTTGCAGGGGTTCGTGCCCACCTCGCAGTTGATGGAGCTGCCCGATGAGTCGGAGGACGACATCCGTCAAGCGCAGCTGGCGCGGCGTGTCGGTGAGGTGTTGTGCCTGCGCGTGATCGAAATCGACCGGACGCGCAACCGGCTTATCCTCTCCGAGCGCGCTGCGGTCAACCAGCACGAAGGCCTTGCGCTGCTTAACAGCCTGGCGCCGGGCCAGGTGCGCACCGGCCGCGTCAACGCCTTGTGTGGCTTCGGCGCTTTCGTTGATCTGGGCGGCGTCGAGGGCTTCATCCACGTCTCGGAGTTCTCCTGGAGCCGCATCAATCATCCTGCCGACATGTTGCGTGTGGGCGACAACATACAGGTATACGTGATTGACGTGCAGCCGGCGCACCAACGGGTGGCGCTCAGTTTAAAGCGCCTCAAGCCCGACCCATGGAGCTTGGTAGATCAACGCTACCACGTCGGCGACATCGTCGAGGGCGAGGTGACCAACGTGGTCAGCTTCGGGGCGTTCGTGCGCCTAGAAGAAGGGGTGGAGGGACTGATCCACGTCTCGGAGCTGGCGGACGGCAATTTCCTGCATCCGCGCAATGTGGTCAAGGAAGGCGATCGTGTGCGGGCGCGCGTCATCCGTGTGGACGGCGCCCAACATCGCCTGGGATTGAGCTTGCGACAAGTGGGCGAATAGCGATTCCATGCAGCAGCTGCGCGCCATGCGGCAGGAGCTGATGGGCTTGGCGTTGATCGTCCTGGCCAGCCTCAGCTTGCTCGGCCTCCTCTCCACAGCCCCTGGCACACTCAACGCGGGACTTGCCCTTTTGCTGCGCCAAGCGTTCGGCTTGGGCGCGCTGCCCGTCGGCGTGTTCCTTGGTGCGCTGGGAAGCTATCTGCTGGTGGAGGGGCTGCGCCGTCAGCTGGCGGAAAGTGCCCCTCCGCCCCGCCCACTGCGCTGGGAAGCAGTGGTGTGTAGCGAAGTGCTCTTCGTGGCCACCCTGGGGCTGGTGCACCTCCTCGCCGAGCGTGATAACTCGTTGGAATTGGCACGCGCGGGCGGTGGGGGCGGCCTGTTGGGCTGGGGCATCCGCACTGCTCTGGTCGACCTGCTGGGCAAGACGGCCAGCGGGTTGCTGTTGCTGAGCATCGTGCTGGGCAGCTTGGGCGGGCTGCTCTTCCTGCTCGCCCGACCGCTGCGCCGACGCGCTCCTGTCCCACGCGCGGAGGACATCCTCGCCGTCCCAGAGGCGCCGCCCGCCGAAGCGCCTGAACGGGCAACACGTCCCCGCCTGCGCCCGGAGATCAAAGCGCTGCCGCTCAACACCCAGCTGCCGCAGCTGAAACGCCCGGCCCGCCGCAGCCGCCACCTGCCCCCGCTCGACCTGCTCATCCCCTCATCGAAGGAGCCGGTCACCGGCGCTGACGTGCGCTACCAGGCGCAGATCATCGAGGAGACGTTGCGCGCGTTCGGCGTGCCGGCACGCGTGCGCGAGATCAACGTCGGCCCAGCCGTCACCCAGTTCGGCGTGGAGCCGGGCACCATCGAACGCACCACACCCGACGGCAGCGTTATGCGCCAGCGCGTGCGCGTCAGCAAAATCACCGCCCTGGTCAACGACCTGTCGCTGGCATTGGCGGCGGCGCCGATCCGCATCGAAGCGCCCGTGCCGGGCCGGCCGCTGGTGGGCATCGAGGTGCCCAACAGCAAAGTGACGCTCGTCTCCCTACGCGGCGTGTTGGAATCGGATGTCTTCCACAAGGCGCGCAGCAAGGGTGTCCTGCCCATCGCCTTGGGACGCGACGTGTCGGGGGCACCGGTGGTGGCCGATCTGGCGGCGATGCCCCACCTGCTCATCGCCGGCGCCACCGGCTCCGGCAAAAGTGTGTGCATTAATGCTATCCTCACCAGCTTGTTGTGCGAACACACCCCCGAGGAGCTCAACCTGTTGCTGATCGACCCCAAGATGGTGGAGCTGGCGTCGTTCGGCGGCATCCCTCATCTGCTAGCGCCGGTGGTGACCGACCTGGAGCAGGTGGTGGGGGCGCTGAACTGGGTCACGCGCATGATGGACGAGCGCTATCAGCTCTTCGCGCGCTGTGGGGCACGCCACATCGCCGACTACAACAAGCGCGTTGCGCCGCGAGAAGGCGCCGAACCGCTGCCCTATGTGGTGGTGGTGATCGACGAGCTGGCCGACCTGATGATGACCGCCCCCGACGAGGTGGAACGCGCCATCACGCGCATCGCTCAGATGGCACGCGCCACCGGCATTCATATGATCATCGCCACGCAAAGGCCTTCAGTGGACGTGGTCACCGGCCTGATCAAGGCGAACTTCCCCGCACGCATCGCCTTCATGGTGACCAGCCAGGTCGATTCGCGCGTCATCCTGGACAGCCCCGGCGCGGAACGCCTGCTGGGGCGCGGCGATGCGCTGCTCATGTTGCCCGAGGCAGCCCAACTGCGCCGCATGCAGGGGTGTTTCGTCTCCGACGAGGAGATCCGCCGTGTCGTCGATTTCTGGAAAGAACAGGCCGGCACAATGCCCTCGACCTCATCCTTCCCCTGGGAAGGGATGGAAGACGCGGACGCGCGTGACCCCCTGTTGGACGAGGCGATCGAGCTGGTGCTGCAGAGTGGCCGCGCTAGCACTTCGTGGCTGCAGCGGCGCCTCAACATCGGCTATCCGCGCGCCGCGCGCCTGATGGATCAGCTGGAAGCGGAGGGTATCATCGGCCCGGCGGTGGATGGCCAACCTCGCGAGGTGCTGATCCGCGACCGCTTCTCCGACGAGGCGGAGGATCCAGAGCCCCTGTAAAGGCAAATGATTATTCGCCCCTACGCGAACAAGGAGGAAAGCGATGACGCAACCAACCCTAATCCGCAAGCAAGATGCTGAGATCCGCATGGAAGGTGGTGAATGCGTGCGCATCTACGCCAATAGTGGCAAGATCATCTTCTCAGTGGCAAGCTTGCCAGTCGGGCAGGAGGGTGCGCTGGACCCGGGCCATCGGGATGCGCATGAGATCGCCTACCTGATTAAGGGGCATGTCGCCCTGGAGTTCCCCGACAACACGCCCCGGTGGATCGAGCTGCACGCAGGCGATGCGGTTCTCATTCCCGAGGGCGTGCCGCACAAAGCGATCAACATCGGCGAGGAGACCGCGCTCATTAGCTGGAGCCTGGCGCCCCACCTGGGGCGTGATTGGCTCACCCCATAACGCGCCTTGTGCGGAGCGATTGGGGGCACGTGGCGGCATTTTTCAACCGCGAGCGAGGGGGTAGGGGCACAACTCCCTCACCGTACCGTCGCGGCTCAGACAAATGGTCGCGGCGCGGATAATAGGTCACGATGGGTTCAAAAAGGGCAGCCAGGCGCTAGGATACAACCTGTTGGCGAGGATATAACGTACGTTTTACCGGATAACGAATAGTGTAGAGGTGAAAAGAAACTTGCCCCTACCGAGGTGGGAGAACCTTCAAAAGGGAAACGTCGAGGTGACTGCAGCTTACATCCGCACCAGCGCGGCGGGCAATTCGAACGGTCTCCCCGCACCCTTGGCCGCCTGCGCCTGTACCAGGTAGGCCAGCGACACCCGCTTGAGGTCTTCGACTAGGTGCTTCTGGATTTCGGCCCATACATCGTGCACCGCGCAGTGTTCTTCCAACTCACAGGTGCTGCCGCGCAGCAGGCAGCGGTTCAGCGCGATCGGTCCCTCCACCGCCTCCAGGATGTCGAGCAGGGTGATCTCTTCCGGGCTGCGCGTCAGCGAGACGCCACCCCCCATCCCGCGCGAGGTGGTCACCAGCCCGGCGTGCACCAGCTGGGCGATCACCTTGGTCAGGAAGGGCAACGGGACGCGTTGCGCCTTGGAGATGGCGGCGCTGGACACACGCATGTCAGGCGGCACACTGCCTAAGTGGATCATCGCGCGCACAGCATAATCAGCTTGACGTGTGATTTCCATAGCATATTCCCCCCGTATCGATCATTATGACGGGCAAACCCGACAGGACATGGGCAACCCCCGTCCTGTCACGTGCCCAGCATCTTCAATACCATGGACTAATGCGATACACAATACTATTTTATCAAATGTGCTGTTTTTACGCAATTTCCACGATGCCGCGGCTGCCATCCACGCGCAAGCGTTGGCCGGTATGGAAGATTTTGGTGGCGCGTTCGATGCGCAAGACGGCAGGGATGCCATATTCGCGCGCCACGACCGCGCCGTGGGAGAGCAGCCCCCCTTCCTCGATCACGATGCCGGCTGCCAGGTTGAAGAGGGGCGTCCAGCTGGGGTTGGTGTAACGCGCCACCAGGATCTCGCCGCGGCGCAGTGCGCGCGCCTCGTCCAGGGATTCGACGACGCGCGCCGGCCCCTCGGCGATCCCACTGCTGCATGGGATGCCGACGAAGCTCTTCTGCACCGGTGGAATCAGGAAGAAAGGCGCCGGACGCACCGCGGCGCCGCGCCCAATGACGCACGGAGGCTCAAAGTTACGGTAGCATTCCTTCAAAAGTAGATAGTCCGCAATCTGGGCACGCAGCTCCTCAGCATTGCTATGACCGTCCAACATGGCCTCGATGGCCGGCCAGCGCAGCAGGAAGATGTCCTGGGCGTCCTCCAGGATGTCGGCAGCAGCCCAACGGCGGCCCAGCTCCTTGAAAAACCGACGGCATTGATAGAAGGCACGCGCGGCGATGACGCGCGTCTCCTCACGCCACCAGATGTAACGGCGCACCAGGCGCAGCTGGTTGACGAACGAACGACGGCCGAACCACCACAGCTTCCGCCAGCCGCGCGACAAAATCTTGAGCGCACGCCGCTCCGCCATACGCCGAATCTGGCGCTGCTGCTCCACCCGCCGCGCTGGGTCGACCGTCTCGTCCGCCTGGGCATATGCCTGCAATGTGGCCAGGACAAAGCTGGGGTCTTCATCCCAGCGCGGCTGGATCAAGTCTTCATCAATCGAGGCCATATAACGGTAGCGTGCGATGTAATCCTCGATGCGCTGCCAGAAGCGGCGGCCTTGTGGCGTTGCCTCCAGGCGTGCGCGCATATCCGAGGGGTCGCCCTGGCTGATGGCGGCGGCGATTTCGGGATCGACGAGCCCCGCGCGCGCCAGCTGCCACAGCTCAAACGAAGGCTGGGCGGTGCGCACATCGCTCATGCCGGTGATCAGGTCACCCTCGGCAATCTGTTCGTCCGCCGGCAGGAGGGCATTGAGCTGCCGCACCAGCGGCTCGAACTCCTCCTGCGCCTGGCCGGAGAGCAAGCTGACGCGGATCGCCACGTTGTTCGCCTGCCAGTGCAGCTCAACGACGCGGCGACAGTACACAGCCAGCTCGGCATCCGAGAGGGCGGCGGGATCAACCGCATCCAGCGCCGGCTCGAGCTCGTTGAGGAAGTGGTCGCGGTAGTCACGTCCCTCGCGCCAGACGCGTTTGTACATGCGGCGCAGCGCGAAGAGGACGGGCAAGGCACGCAGCACCGTCGTGGGCGTCCAGGGCGTGACCATGCCATCGCCCTCATAGGTGGGGTCGATGCCGGCGGTGCGGTCGAAGAGGCGTTCCTTGAAGCCAGGCAGGCGGGCTGCCAGCTGCTTGGCCACCCCGACGTTCCAATAGGCGCGCCCGAAGAAGGGACGCCCCCACACCGTGCCAGGAGGTGCCTCCCCCAGCTTGATCTCACGGAAGAATTGGCTCAAGCTGCGCCCATAGTCGTGTTCCAGACTGAGCGAGAGCGCCAGCGGACAGGCGAAGCCGGGCAGCACCTCACGGTAGTTGCCCGATGTCCACTGGCCCAGCGCGGGGTCGAAGCTGAACGAAGTGAGCGGGCGCGTCTGCAACAGGACGAAGCGCCCGTCCGCCCATGCCCACTCGATGTCTTGAGGATAGCCGTAGAGCGCCTGCACACGCAGCCCCAGCGCGGCCAGCTCCAGCACCTGCGCCTCGCTGAGCACCGGTTGGCACTGCTGATGTGGTTCGAGCGGCTTCTCCAATGTGCCGCCGTTCGCGTCCGTCACCAGCATGACCGACTGGCGGGCAATGTCGCGGCGCACCACTTCGCGGCGGCGCGTGTTCACCACGTAGCGATCCGGTGTGACGCGCCCGGAGACGACCGCCTCACCCAATCCCCACGCCGCCTCGATGACCATCTCCTCCTCGTTGCCGCTGAGCGGGTTGAGCGTGAAGAGGACGCCCGCGGCGGTGGCATCCGCCAGGACTTGCACCACCACACCCATCTGCGCGCGGCGCGGATCGATGCCCTGTTCGCGCATATATGCCAGCGCGCGCTCGCTCCAGATGCCCGCCCAGCACGCGCGCACCCGTTCCAAAACGGCCTCGCCGCCGCAGACGTTCAGGAAGGTGTCATATTGTCCCGCGAAGGAGGCTGCCACCTGGTCCTCAAAGGTGGCTGATGAGCGCACGGCGACCATCACGTTGCCCAGCTGTTCGTAGGCGGCGATGATTGCCTGGGCGACCGGCGGCGGCATGGGCGCCTGAGCGCACGCGCGGCGACACGCCTCCAGGTGTGCGGCATCATCCCAAGGGAAGGCCGCATCCTCATCCGGCAGCTGCTCCGCGATGCCGCTGCCGACCAGATGCGCCTGGTACGCTGCGGTGGTGACGCAGAAGCCGGGCAACACCGGCAGGCCGGCCTGAGCGAGTTGCGCCAGGCGCAGCGCCTTGCCCCCCACCCGGGCAGCATCTCCCTCGCCTATCTCGTCAAGCGACAGCACATAGCGCACAGGCGCCGCTGGCTCTGCCACCCCATTGCCGTTGCGCGCGGTCTGCAGAACGGCGACCGGTCTCATCGCCGCGCCCGTCGCTATGTCGATGGACGCTTTGGCAGATGGTCGTCCTGCCTGTGCCATAGTCACATCCCCAATGCACCACTCAACGCAGAAACCATCTCTAACATCTCGGGGTGCGCTTCCAAGAAGGTGAGCGCGCGATCCAACGCCTCTAACACGAAGTCCACCTCGTCGGGCTGGATAATCAGTGGCGGCATCAGCTGCAACGTACTGGGGCGATGGTCGGCGAAGACGGCGAGCACGCCGTTTTGGGCCAGCAGCGGGCTGAGCGCCATGCCCATGCGCGCGTCCACCATTTCCAGGCCCATCATCAGGCCGCGGCGGCGCCAGGTGGCGATGATGGCATGGCGCGCCTGCAGGTCGTGGAAACCCGCCTCGAAGCGCTCGCCCATCGCCTGGACATGTTCCATGAAGCCGGGCGCGGTGATCTGGTCGAACATAGCGAGCGCGGCGACACAGCCCAGCGCCGCTCCGCCGAAGCTGGACAAGTGGATGAAGGGGTGCTGCTGGAAGAAGCGGTCCAGGTGGGGGCGATGGCACGTCGCCGACATAGGATAGACGCCGCCGGAAAGACCCTTGCCGATCACCAGGATGTCGGGCACCACACCCCATTCCTCGATCGCCCACATGCGGCCGGTGCGCCCCAGGCCGGCCTGCACCTCATCGAGGATGAGCTGGGCACCCCATTGGTCGCACAGCTGGCGCACGCGCGGATAGTAGTCCTCCGGTGGGATGAGGATGCCGCCGGTGGCAGGAATGGTTTCCATGAGGACGGCGGCGGTCTGTTCGTTGATCGCCGCGGCCAGGGCAGCGGCATCGCCGAAGGGCACCTTGGTGAAGCCGGGCGGCATCGGGCCGAACTTGCCGCGGAAGATCTCCTCGCCGGTGGCAAGGGCAAAGCCGGTGTGGCCGTGGTAGCCCTTGTACACCGAGATAACTCCGGGGCGGCCAGTGTAGGCGCGCGCCAGCTTGATGGCGACATCGATCGCCTCAGCGCCACCGGGGGAGAAGGTCGAATACTGGATGTCACCGGGGGTCAACGCGGCAAGGCGTTTGCCCAGCGCAGCGCGCATCTCATCCAGGAGCATGTGATCGCCCACGTCGAGCTCGTCGAGGGCGGCCTTGACCGCCTGGATCACGCGCGGCGGGCGGTGGCCCAGGTTGAACACCCCACCGGAACAGCGACAGTTGAGCAGCTTGCGGCTGCCATCCACATCCCACAGCCAGACGCCCTCGCGACGGCCGGGGATGAAATCAAGCCCCACCATCTTGAAGACCGATACGCGCCCCGGGTTGACATAGCGCGCGTAATCCTCCAGGATGGCCGCTTTGGATTGCTGGCCGATGAACATAATGCCGACACGTCCTCCATGATGGCAATTGCAATGGAAATCCTAGTATACTACCAGAGGCGGGAAATAGCATAAAGGGGGTGCTTGTGCTGCGGGCGAAGGGAGTGCCAAACCGAGCCGCGCGCGTGCGCCAGCGGCCGGGATTACCGCTCCCTGACGGTCGCGGCTCGGATA
>JASFBB010000083.1:0-9318 GCA_036172345.1 Anaerolineae bacterium | reverse complement strand
TAGCAGACTCAAGGTCCGGGGGAGTACTCCGGCAGGTATCATAGCGAGGCTGCGCGATGGATGATGTGAAACGTATCCTGGTAGTGGATGATGAGCCCCGAATGCGGCGCTTCATCTATATGAATCTGGACCTGGAAGGGTATCAGGTCCTGGAAGCCAGTAATGGCCTCGAGGCGATCAGACGCGTGCGCGAGGACCTGCCTGATCTGGTATTATTGGACGTTATGATGCCGGAAATGGATGGTTTCGAGGCGCTGCGTGAGATTCGCCAGTTTAGCAATGTACCGGTCATCATGCTCACCGTCAAAGGGGATGAAGATGACAAAGTGCGTGGCCTGGAGCTGGGCGCCGATGACTATGTCACGAAACCCTTTGGTCCGCGGGAGCTCTCCAGTCGCATCAAGGCTGTGCTGCGACGTGCTGAAATTCCCACACCCGCCGAGCAGTCCATCGTGCGTGTGGACGACCGCTTACAGATCGACTTCAACTTGCGCCAGGTGATTGTAGATGGCCAGGTGATCAAATTGCGTCCAACTGAATATCGCCTCCTGTATCATCTGGTCAACAATGCTGGTTGGACCATGCCCCATGAGACACTGCTTGCCAAGGTGTGGGGGCACGAATATCGCGATGAAACCCATTATCTGCGCCTCTACATCACGTACCTACGCCAGAAGATCGAAAAAGATCCTTCTAATCCTCAATATATTCTGACCGAGCGGGGCATTGGCTACCGTTTCGTAGATTTCAAGAATCGGGATAAGGAACGTCAGCCGGTGTAGCTCTGCGAAGTCCTCATATGCAGCGTAATATGGGACTTGTCGTGTGTTTGTGCACATTGGTCAGGTTATGGGACGACGAAATTGTCACGATCTAATGCTAAGACGGTTTTAGGTAATGTTATGAAGGCATGTTTGATTCTGAACCCGGCGGCTGGCCCTGCTGATTTCCATCATCGTGTCTCGGAGGGCGTTCGCTCCCTGGAAAGCCATGGTTGGCAGGTGAAGCGAATGGAAACTGCTGCCAGGGATGACGCCACCCGACTGGCACGTCGCTGTGCCGAAGAAGGTTACGATGTCGCGATTGCAGTCGGAGGTGATGGCACTATTAACGAGGTGGTTAATGGTCTGGCCGGCAGTGACACCGCCCTGGGCGTCATACCTGCTGGCACTGCCAACGTCTATGCGGCGGATGTGGGTATCCCCATTTGGAGTCCATTGCGTCCCCATGCGGTACGAGAAGCGGCCGACATCATCCATACGGGACGACGTCACCGGCTTGACCTCGGGCTTGTCCAGTTGGCCGATGGTCAGGAACGCTATTTCCTCATGTGGTGTGGCATCGGGCTGGATGCGGCGATCACGCGTGAAGTACGGTCTGAAGACATACGTCGGTTGGGTTATCTCGCTTGGGGCATTGCCAGCATCTTGGTGGCGCTCAACTTTATGGGGCATCGCGGTCAGGTGACGGTTGACCATCGCAAGCTGCGACGGAGATTGCTTTGGGTGGTGGTCAGTAATGGGCAGCTCTATGGTCGTTTGTGGCGTATTGCTCCCGATGCCAAAATGGACGATGGGCAGCTTAATGTGACCGTTTTTGAGGGATATGGCATTTTTTCCACTGTCCGTCATATCCTTGGGCTGACATTCGGTTTTCATATGCGCGATCCACATGTACACCGGTATCGCTGTTCATCTGTATCAGTGCGCACGCGCAAGCCCTTGCCGGTGCATGTGGATGCCGAGCCGGTGGGTACTACACCGGTACGTATTAGTGTAGTGCCGCATGCCGTCACAGTGATCTTGCCGTCGAGGCTGCCTGAGCACCTGCTTGTGCGTCCGCAAGAGCAGCGCGTTGCCGTCCCGGAGATGGCAGCGCTATGATGGCGGCGCGACGCAGTGAGTACCCTGATGCCCCCCGAGTTGGAGTGGGGGCGGTGCTGGTCAGAGATGGAAATGTGCTGCTGGTCAAGCGTGCCAGTCCCCCTAACCAGGGAATGTGGGCCATCCCGGGCGGGCGTGTTGAGCTGGGCGAGACATTGCAACGCGCAGCCGAACGCGAGCTCCGCGAGGAAACAGGCATTATCGCACGTGCCGGCAATCCTATTTACACTTTTGACGTCATCCAGCGTGACGAAGCAGGACGGGTGCGATTCCACTATGTCATTGTAGATCTCTGGATGGAATATATCGCCGGTGAAGTGCGCGCTGGCGACGATGCAGCAGAAGCAAGATGGATAACCTATCAAGATCTCACCGCGTTATCCATCCATCCCGCTACTCGGGCGCTGCTGGAACAGGTAATGGTATCACCCCCAACGAAAGCCTCGGACACAGCCAAGATACAACAGCTCCACCACTCTGAACGTGTGGTGGAGCTCATAAGTGCTGCACGTGCCTGGCTGCACGAGGAACCTGACAGTACGGACCGCTTGAGAGCCGCAGTGCGCGCGCTCGAATAGTGCACCCAATTTAGACACGAGTCACATATTCTCCGGTGCGCGTGTCAATGCGGATAATGTCGCCAACCTGGACGAACAGGGGTGTCTGTACTTTAAGCCCGGTGGAAACAACCACCTCTTTAGTGGCACTGGTGGCAGTGTCGCCGGCGACTCCAGGCTCGGCATGAACCACTTCCAAGTCCACCGTGGTAGGGAACTCGATGTCAATCGGTTCCCCTTCGTAGGTCAGAAGGTTCACGGTCATCCCATCGGTCAGATAATATACTCCGTCACCCAGCATACTGGCTGACAGCACAGGTTGCTCATATGTCTCGGTGTCCATAAATGTGTACAGGTCACCGTCGTGGTAGAGATACTGTACCTGGCGTTTCTCTAGACGGATGTCCTGCACCCGCTCGCCCGAGACAAATGACTTTTCCACCGTCGCCCCAGTGCGCAAGTTGCGCGCTTTGACGCGGATGGTAGCATTGCCGCGTCCCATTTTGATGTGGTGGTACTCCAACACGCGGTAAATTTCGCCGTCCAGCTCGAAAGTGACACCCTTTTTCAAGTCGTTTACGTCGATCATAGATCCAGCTGTCCCCTTAGAGAATAATTTGCTGAAGTGCACTCCCCACCCTTCTTTTATTCTTCCGGGGAGGCAAAGGGCTAGGGAGTATAACCATCTTATATTCAATTATTTTATCAAAGGTGCCCCAAATGCGCACATTCTCGTCCCAATACGGGAAGCTGCTCGCCACCGGTTAACGCGACACGCGTCCTGACACGTCTCCAGCCATAATTGCCTCGACTTCCGAGACCGTCACTAAGTTGAAGTCGCCCGTGATGGAATGCTTCAAGCACGACGCCGCCACAGCAAAGTTGAGAGCTTTCTGACGATCATCGCCATAGGTACGTAAGCCGTAGATTAACCCGGCTACAAAGGCGTCACCGGCGCCCATTCGATCCACGATGTGAGTGATATTGTAGAGTGGCGCGGTGTAGAAGTTCCCTTGATCCCACAGTACCCCGCTCCATGTGTTGTGGCTGGCCGAGATCGAACCACGTAAGGTGATCGCCACCATCCTCAAATTGGGAAAACGGCGCTGTAGTTCCTCACAGACATAGCGGTATTGCTCTGCTTCCACACGCCCAGCCTGTACGTCCGTCTCGGGAGCTTTGATGCCGAACACCTTCTCGGCATCCTCCTCATTGCCCACGGCGATGTCACACCATTGTACCATGTCAGGCATCACCTCGGCTGCTTTCTTGCCCCACTTCCACAAGTTCTTGCGATAGTTGAGATCGCACGAGATCGTTAGACCCATTTGGCGTGCCACCTGGATGCCTTCGAGACATACGTCAGCCAGATTGGCCGAGATAGCCGGGGTGATGCCGGTCCAGTGGAACCAGTCGGCGTCGGCGAAGACCTGTTTCCAGTCGATCATACCGCGTTCTATGGTCGCGATGGCAGAACCGGCGCGGTCGTAGATCACTTTACTGCCACGCTGCACTGCGCCATGCTCGAGGAAGTAGATGCCCAGGCGTTCGCCCCCACGCACAATCTTATCCACCCCCACACCGAACTGGCGCAGGAACATGATACATGCATCACCCAGGTCGTTCTTGGGCAGGCGAGTGACGTAGTCCACCGGGAGGCCGAAATTGGCCAGCGACACGGCCACGTTGGCCTCACCACCCCCGAAGGTTACCTCGAAGAGGCGCGTCTGCTTGAAGCGCAGGTGATCGGGCGGCGACAGGCGCATCATAATCTCACCAAACGTAACGACATTGTTGGTCATAGCGGATCAATCCTCCTTATCCTAATCCTATAATTCCTCCACCTGTCCCTCCAGACCTGCTCCCAAGAGCTGCAGTATGACGGCTAGCACAACGCTGACGCCGATAGCAGCTCCCACTCCCTTCCATACCTCCGCGTATTGATCTACACGTCCAATCTTATTGAGATAACTTAACAGGATACCGATGAGCAGGACGGCTTCTAGACCCTCACGCAACGTGACGAGTGCTGACGCTGGCATTGTTACTTGACCTCCTAAATTAACTCAAGCGGCTATACATCAGAGGAACAATCACCTATGCAAACCTGTCTCACCCCAATTCCAGCAACAATCCACCTTGGAAAACAACAAATGCTGCCAGCCAAGCTAGACCAATCTGGCCGAAGACAGCAAAGAGCAGCCAACGGATGCCTAGCTCCTGGCGGCCGGTGGTGGTGGCCACGATGCATGGAGTGTAAAGCAACACAAACACCATAAACGCTGCCGCCGCTAACTTCCCGTGTCCACCACTAGTGCGTGCGAAGCTTTCGCGTACTCGCTCCATCAACTGGATAGCCGGCGCTTCTCCTTTCTCAGGGAAGAGATCGATCCCAACGATAAGAGGAAGTGAGCGGAGTGCATCAAGCGTGGCATTGATAAATCCCAAACTAATCGCACCGAGATCCTGGAAAAAGGTTCGGGAAGTGGGCTCTTCCTCCTGTTCAATATCTACCTGATGCACTTGTGCTAAAGTGCTGATGATTACCTCCTTGGCGACCAGTCCGCTGAGCAGTGCGCCGCTGTTCTCCCAGCCACCGAAACCGAGTGGTGTCAGCATGGGAGCGATTTGTTCTGCGACGAGAGCGAAGGCACTGTTATGGAGCGGAATTTTGCCGAATTGGCCTTCTCCGCGCACCGGCAAGGCGGTTAAGAACCAGATCACCACGCTGGCGATCAGCACCACAGTGACGATGCGACGCAGAAACGAGGAGATATGTTCCCACATATGGAACCATAGCGAGCGTAATGTGGGCATTCGATAAGGTGGCAGCTCCATCACAAACGGTGATTCCTCGTAGCGGCGGAATGCTGTGTTTTTGAACAGGATACCCAGCAGCACGGCAACAAGGATGCCGGTCAGATACAACAGAAAAATGGTCTGGCTGGTATGTTCCGGGAAAAAGATGGAGGCAAATAGCACATATACGGGCAATCGTGCTCCGCAGCTCATAAAGGGCACCAGCAAGCCGGTGAGAAAACGGTCTTTGGGGCTATCGAGCGTGCGCGTGGCGTAGAGTGCAGGCACCGTACAGCCAAATCCGAGCAACATGGGCAGGAAGCTTTTTCCGTGCAATCCCAGTGCGTGCATCAGGTTATCCATGACGAAGGCGCCACGCGCCATATAACCGGTGTCTTCCAAGAAAGCCAGCGTCAGGTAGAGTGCCATCAACACAGGGATAAAGACGACCACACCTCCCACACCACCGATGATCCCGTCTACTAGCAGCCCTTGTACCCAGCTGTTGCGCAAGCCTACTGGCTGGAGCAGGGCAAGCACCCAGCCGGTGAATGGGCCATGTACCACTTTGCTCAACCACTCCATATAAGGAGCGGTCACATCTGTGGTGATCTTAAACACCACCCACATGAAGAATAGGAAGATGGGAATGCCTAACACGCGGTGCATTACGATGCGATCAATGCGGTCTGAGCTGGTGATGCGTTGTTCGATAGTGCGTGTTAGCACTTGGCGCACCAAGCTATGGACAAAGCCATATCGGTAGTCAGCCACGACCAGATCAACATCGTCGCCATAGTGCTGGCGCAGATGAGCACGCGCAGCTTCCCACACGCGCAGCACTTCCTCACCGCCGGCGCATCCCTGTACCTCTGCCAGCAGGGCAGGGTCGTTCTCCAGGAGCTGGATGGCGAGCCAGCGCGGGTTATAGACGTTGGCCAGAGCTGACACCTGTCGGATGGCCGTCTCGAGGCGCACGACCTCTTCCTCAATGTCGGAGCCATAGCGAATTAGAACAACAGGTTCTGCAAGGGTTGCTTCTGTGGCACTCATAACATCCCTCTTACTTTGACATCCCGACGATATACTCCGGATGCTCAGAGCAGTGCTTTTCTTGGTGTTCTACAGCGGTTCTGGTCGATAGCAGAAGCCGCATTTTCAGACAGCGTTTCATAATAAAGCATGAAGGTAAAGAAACAAGGGTCTCAGCAATGTGCGCATTGCTGTGCTTTCTTTGTGGGGACACGCCGGCCGTCGTTCGGGTGTGAAACAGCGAATGCCGCGATGGCCGCTTTGAGTGCCTCAATCCCCCTACCGGAGCGTGCTATCATCGGGATCACGGGTACACCGTTCAGCAACTCGGAAAGCTTCGCCACGTCAATGTGCAACCCGCGTGCATCGGCCATATCGCTCATGTTGAGCGCCAAGATCAGGGGAACGCCTGTTTCCAGGATCTGGGCAGTCAGGTAGAGGTTGCGCTCTAGATTGGCGGCGTCCACCACGTTGACGACCAGGTCGGGTTTCTCTTTGACGATGAACGTGCGCGCGATCTCCTCCTCTGGAGAGTAGGGCGAGAGGCTATAGGTACCCGGTAGATCAACAACGTGCACAGTTACGTCATTCCACTCAAAGGTGCCTTCGCGCCGTTCGACGGTCTTGCCTGGCCAGTTGCCCACGTGTTGACGGGCACCCGTCAAGGCATTGAACACTGTGCTCTTGCCGACGTTAGGATTGCCTGCAAGCGCCACCAATAGCTCTTTAGCCATAGCGCTTTTACTCATCCAGTAGCTCGACCAGCACTTTGTCGGCCATGCCACGTCCTAGCGCAAGGCGTGTGTCACGCACGGCCAGCAAAAGTGGCCCACCGTTGTTGCGGTGCAGCACTTCAATCTCGACACCAGGTGTAAGGCCCAGCTCAAATAGGCGATGAACCACTCGGTGCCCACCTTGAATACGCACCAGCCTGGCCCGTTGACCAGGCATCAGAGTCGACAATGATACAGGGGGTCTGTGTTCCATCACCTCACCTCGGCATCAGAGCATTTTGTCATAGGAATTGGTAATACCTCGATCTGCGCGGCCAGATCCTGACATATGGTCAACCGTCGTACTGGTGTCTGAAGCAGCAGCGAGCCATCTGAGGAAGCCGCTAGCACGGTTAGCTCGACACCTGGTGCCAAGCCTTGAGCGCACAGAAACTCGCTGGCCACTGCATCATCTACTGTTACACGTGTCACCCGCGCGTGTTGCCCGCTGATCAGCTCGGACAGGCGTTGCGGCACACAATGAAGAAGTGTGCCCGGGTTCAGAACGGTTGAAGCGGGTTCCGGCTTGGCTAGATATTCTGCTAGCCGTTGTGCCAGGTCATCCGGGGTCGCGTGCTCTAAATGACAGGCAAACGCGCGTGCTTCGTCTGCATCGGCCCCCAATCGCTCCAACAGGAATGTCTCCCACAATTGACGGCGCCGCAAGACCTGGCGGGCCAGCGCTGCGCCTTCCGAGGTGAGCTTTACCCCTTTGTAGGGTTGGTAAGTAGCCCACCCACGTTCCACCAGCTTGCGGCACATTTCGTTGACCGATACTGGCGAGTGGGAGAGCCGCTCCGCCAATTGGGAGAGCGGCACCGGCTGTTCCGCAGTCTGCAACGTGGCAATGGTCGCCAGGTACATCTCAACGTTTCCGCTGATTTCGACTTCAGGACCCATACTACGCCTCTGGGAACTTTTTAGGGCACGCCAGAGAACCGACCAGGTAAATCATAAGGTATGCCTTAATTTAAGCCCAATAGGGCCATTTGTCAAATTATCCTTGCTCGAGATGAGGGGAGATATTCTTGAGACCATAGAGAAACTTTGCTTCCCTTGGGGTACAATTATTATGATGTTTAGTGTGACACGGCGATATCCACAAGGGGATGCCAGCATATGACTAAGCGCGATGTGATTCGCATTGTTCTGGAGGGAGGTCGGCCACCCTACGTTCCGTGGTCATTCTCTTTCACGTTGGAAGCAAAAGAAAAGCTTATCACTTACTATGGCACTCAGGACCTGGATGCAGTCCTGCATAATCACTTGCTGGGGCTGGGCAATCCCATCGGTTTTTTTGAGGAGCTGGGCAACCATCGTTTTCGTGATGTTTTTGGGGTGATCTGGGATCGCACGGTGGATCGCGATATCGGCATCGTTGAGAAGACTGTCTTGCCAGAACCCACCTTGCATGGCTATCAATTCCCCGACCCGCTCGACCCACGTTTCTTCGCTGACATTCCAGAGCGGATCGCGCGCTATGGAGATTGCTTCCGTGTCTTCGAGATAGGATTTTCGTTGTACGAACGGGCATGGACGATGCGCGGTTGGGAGAACTTGATGCTGGATTTCTACGATCATCCGGCCTTTGTGCGTGAGCTGCTTAACACCATCGCCGATTACAACATCGCCCAAGCGCGTAAGGCGATGGAATACGACATTGATGCGGTCTACTTTGGGGATGACTGGGGGCAGCAGCGCGGACTTCAGATGGGTCCGCGCATCTGGCATGAGTTTATCTACCCGGTGTTGAAACGCATGTATGGTGCTGTCCGCGAGGCAGGCAAATATGTCTTTATCCACTCATGTGGTGACGTGGATGAGCTGTTCGACGACTTGATCGCCATCGGGCTGAATTGCTTCAACCCGTTTCAGCCGGAGGTGATGGACATCACTAATTTGTTGCATCGTTACCGTGGCAGGTTGGCATTCTACGGCGGCCTGTCTACTCAGAGAACGTTGCCCTATGGCACCCCGGAGGATGTGCGGCGCGAGACACGCCACCTGCTCGAGTTGGGGCGGGAGGGTAGCTATATCTTGGCGCCGGCGCACGATGTCGAGGGAGACGTGCCGTTGGAAAACATGCTGGCTTTTATCGAGGAAACACACCGCCAGGCAGGTTGGGCCTAACAGCTCTATCCCTTGAGCGTGCCGGCCATCAGTCCAGCGATAAAGTAGCGCCCCAGGAAGATGAAGATGATCAGCGGTGGGATGGAGGTGATCATCGCGCCTGCCATTTGGATGTGCCACAGTTGAGCATAGTTGCCTTTGAGC
>JASFBB010000082.1:0-12233 GCA_036172345.1 Anaerolineae bacterium | reverse complement strand
CGCGTCAGCAAGCGGCGCGTTAACCGCTCCCTGACGGTCGCGGCTCGGATACGTTTGACCGAGCCGCGCGTGTCAGCAAGCGGCGCGTTAACCGCTCCCTGACGGTCGCGGCTCGGATACGTTTGACCGAGCCGCGCGCGTCAGCAAGCGGCGCGTTAACCGCTCCCTGACGGTCGCGGCTCGGATACGTTTGACCGAGCCGCGCGTGTCAGCAAGCGGCGCGTTAACCGCTCCCTGACGGTCGCGGCTCGGATGAGTTAGTCCGAGCCGCGCGCGTCAGCAAGCGGTACGTCAAACCGCATAGTTTGGCCGTCGCGTCGCCTGGTTCGATACGAGTGCGTTGCCCAACGCGGTGCAGCGGGGCATCGTGCTGGGCGTCGTCGAGGAGATTAACCATCCGACGTAAGGGAGGCCGTGGCGACCTCAGCAACGGCGACCGGTTCGGCACGCCATCGTCTGGCGCTGGCGAACTTGTCGATCTCGTCCCGCTGCGACAGGGTGCGCACGATGCGCCCATCTTGCATCTGGATGACGTGATCAACATAAATGGACACACGCAGGTCGTGCGTGACTATGATGCCGGCACGGCGATGCCCGTGGATCAGCTCGGCGTTGTAACCTCTCGCGGGTTTGGAACTCGGGGGAGGTTGGAGCGCGGCGCTCTTTGCGTGCTCTGCAGCAAGTGCTGGCAGAAGTGCACACGGTTTGCTCTGTGCTAATCGCGATGCGCGACGAAGATCATCCGTTCGCTGTGGCTCTCGAAGGGTTCCAGCTGGTAGGAGCCATAGAGCGCTTCCAGGCCGAACCCAGCCAGGCGCAACAACAGCTCCATCTCGAAGCGGAAGACGATGCGCAGGCGGAAGGGAAAGAGCATACGCCGTACACTGCCATCCGGCGCGATCTCGTCGATGATGAAGGTGACGTGCTGCGTCTGCTCCGCCATATCCAGATGCTGCCGGATGAAGCGCTGGACGATGTGGCCCGTTTGCAGATCGCGCACAGGTTCGTCGCTCAACAGACGTCCGTCCGCCTCGGTGAGTGTCTGCAAGTCGGGATGGGTGAGGTCGATGACCAACCGCCCCCCGGAGTGCAGATGGCGATAGATGCACTCCAGGCACGCCAGCTGTTCTTGGGTGTTGTGGCAATGCATAAACGTGTTGACAGAAAGGATCGCCAGCGCAAAGCGCTCGGCCAGCTCAAAGCGGCGCAGATCACCCTGCACCAACGTCGCACGTTCGCTCAGTCCGGCGGCACGGAGACGTTCCTGCGCGCGGGCCAGCATCTCCGCCGAGCAGTCCAGGCCGGTGACGCGATGGCCGGCGCGTGCCAGGGGCAGCAGCAGGCGGCCGGTGCCACATCCCAGCTCCAGAACGGCGCCATCCGCCGCCTGGGCGAAGTCCAGATACATCGCGATGTCCTCGTCGCGCTGCGCATAAAAGAGGTCGTAGAAACGCGCGAACGGGTCGTAGTTGTCTCCCGGCGGGGGAAATGCCTCCATCACACCCTTCCTATTTGGCACAAATTCGGAATCAGCCGGCGAGCCATTGGCGCAGCAACGCTTGGGCACGTTCCAGAGCTTCGGTGAGGCGAGCGGCGTCGCAGCCGCCCTGCGCCATGGTGGGGCTGCCGCCTCCGCTGCCGCCCACCGCGCGACAGACTTCCTGCAGCAGGGCGCGCATATCACTGGCGACATCTTCGGAGCGGGCGAAGAGCAGCTGTCCCCTGCCGCGGCCTGCCGGATCGTCCTCACCGCGCGGCGGCGCCAGCCCGAATAGGACCACGCTGCCCGCATAGGCGGTGATGCGCGATGCCAGCTGGCGCACCTCCTGCGGGGTGCGTCCGACGAGCTGTTGCGCGATGACGCGCACCGTGCCCATCTGTGGCGCTTGGGACACCAACGCCGCCGCCTCATGTTCGAGCAATGCCGCCTGCAGCTGTTCGCGCGCTTTGCGCTCGCGGCGCGCCTCGTCCTGCAACCGCTGCACCACTTCCGGAAGCTCCTCGACCGCGACGGTGAGCTGGCGTGCTATCCGGCTGGTCAGCGCGTGTAGCGCGGCGTAATGTTGCAGGGCACGCCCGCCGCACAGGAAGGTCAAGCGCGTCTCCGCGCCGCGCCGTTCGACGTGGGTCACCTTGATGATGCCCACGGCGCCGGTGCGCGCCACATGGGTGCCCCCGCACGCTGACCAGTCGAAGCCCTCGATGTGCACGATGCGGATGTGGTCGTGCACGGCAGGAGGCTTGCGTAGCGGCAGCTGACGTGCTTCCTCGGCGTCCACCCATCGCCAGCGGACCAGCCGATCCTCGAAGACAATCTGATTGGCGAGCGCCTCGCCGCGCGCGATCTCCTCCTCGCCCAGGTCGTTGCGGTTCAGGTCGATCGTGCTATAGCTCTGGCTGAGGTGAAAGCTCACCGTGTCCGCTTGAAAGAGCTGCGCAAACGCTTGCGAGAGGATATGTTGGCCGGTATGCTGTTGCATGTGGTCGAAACGGCGCGGCCAGTCCACCACACCCTCGAGCGCGCCATCCGGCAGCGCGCTATCCGCCGGCAGCATGTGTACGACGGCACCGTCGGCGGCGCGTTCGATCACTTCCAAGACGGGATGGCCGGCCAGGGTGCCGGTGTCGTGGGGCTGTCCACCGCCGGTGGGATAGAAGGCAGTACGGTCGAGCACCACCGCCAGGCGATCACCCATCGGCTGCACCTCGATGAGGCGCGCGTGAAAGCGGGTGCAATAGGGATCGGCGTAGTACAGGCGCTCAGTCATGTTTCATCACCTCTCGCAATACTTGGGTGGCGTAGCTGCCTGGCGGCAGGCGAAACTCCAGCCGCAGGCCATCCTCCCAATCTACCTGGACGTCGGCGAGCGGCACCCGATAAGGGCGCCGTGCCCCCTTGAGCTTGATGCCGGGCAGGCGAAACTCTTCCAAGGACAGCCCCGTCTCGGCGAGCAGAGCGCGCTCGCGCTCGCCGGGCGCCCCCTCCGCCAGCAGACACTTGGGGCCGAACAGCGCACCGGATGGGCTGATCTCGAAGCGGTCGGCGCGGGGTTGCTCGCGTGCCGCGTCCTGCACAATGAAGGCGGCGCCGCTGGCATGGATGAACGCCACATCGCCCACCTCTAACCAATCCAATGTGCGGATGCGTTGTGCCAGCAGGCGGTTGAAGAGGTGGGATTGATAGGCAGACAGGGCCAGGCGGCGCAAGGGATGGGGCACGGCGCGTAGAGCTGCGTGCACATCCCCGTCCGCTCGTACCAGCGCCTCCAGCACACGGCGCTCGTCACGCATGCCGTGGGGCCATTGGCGCAACGCCTCGGCATAAGCTCCCGCTTCGACCAGGGCACGCGCTGCCTGCAGCTCGGGGCGTTCGTCCGGCAGCGGATGGCCCAGGTAGGTGCGGATGAAGGCCAGTGCGTCGCCGCGCAGCAATGCGTATCCTAACAGGTGGGTATTCTCCCGCCGACCGAAACGCTGCTCGCCGAAGTAGTTGGGCACACCGCGGCGCCTCAGCTCCTCCAGCACCGCTTCCGCGATGGGGAGCGCTTCACGTGACACATCACGGATGCGCAGGATGAAGCGGTTGCCCGCCAGATGTCCCAGCTTGAGCTTGTTGCGATGGCGCGAGACCTGCAGGATGCGAACGCCCTCGAGCCGCAGCGCTGCCGCGCACTCGGGGGGCACGCCGTCCAGCGAAATCCACTGGCGCGCCACTGCCCGTGCGTCCTTGAGGCCGGCATAGCCGATCGCTTGCTGGAGCACCCCCAGAGCGCGCGCGAGGCGTGCCACCAGCTCCAGCGTGCTGATGCCCCGCTTCTCGACAAAGAGGTAAGCATGTTGCCCCTCGCCGCACGGTTCGTAAAGGGGTATTTCCTCGACGATGAAATCGTCCAGCTGCACCCTGACCCGACCGCCGGTGCCGGGATAGTCCTCGGTCAGATAGGGTAGCGGTTGTGCGGTTTCCACCTGTTGCTCCATTCGCGTGCGCATTCCATTTCCCAGCGGCGTCGTTCACTCGAACAGGCGCGCGATCTCATCTCGTGCGAAGACGGGCAGGGGTTTGGGCCCTTCGTCTGTCAATAGCGTGCAACCCTGTTCGCGTGCGACGGCACGCCCGATGAGGACAGCTGGGATGCCCTCAGCTGCTAAAGCGCCGATGATGTTGCAGGTATCCTCAGGGGAACAGGCGATCAGCAGCGCGCCGGAAGCGATCACGCCCAGGGCGTCCAGGCCAAAATGGGCGCACAGGCGCTGCGTTTCGGGGAAGATCGGGATCGCCGCCTGGTCGATCTGCAGGCCGATCCCCGCTGCGCGTGCCAGCTCCCACAGGCCGCTCGCCAGGCCACCCTCGGTCGGGTCGTGCATCGCGTGCACCCGACCCGCTGCGCGCGCCAATTGCGCATCGCGCACAACGCTGATGCCGGGGTCGTGGAGAAAAGCGCGGCAACGCTCCAGCAGCGCGGCATCCAGGACACCGCGCAACTCCGCTTCTTTCTCGCGCACGATGAGGGCGGTCGCTTCCACGGCGATCCCCTTGGTGAGCAGGATGTCATCGCCCACTTGGACACCGGCAGTGCTCACATAATCCCCTTTGTCCGCCTCCCCCAGCATGTGTCCCACCACCAGGGGGCGCGGCAGCGCATGGGTGATCTCCGTGTGGCCGCCGACCAATGTGATGCCCAGCTCTGCGCATGCGTTGGCAATCTGCGCGAAGATGGATTCCACCAGCTGGTGGTTGGTCATACCTTCGGGCAACAACAATGTCGCCAGGAACCAACGCGGCACGGCGCCGGCACAGGCGATGTCGTTGGCATTGACGTGGACAACATACCAGCCGATCTCGTCCGTGGCAAAGGTGATGGGGTCGCTCTTGGCCACCAGATAGCGGTCGCCCATATCGATCACGGCGGCGTCCTCACCCACCTGCGGCGGCACGATCAGGCGCGCGTCTGGACGGCGGTAGCGCGTCAACAGGGCATCGAGGTAATCCGTCGGTAGCTTGCCCACTGGAAGCAATGTTGCCATAGTTCTCACCTGGATGTGGTGATAATGGTGTGGTGACAAGAACATGGGACCTCCCCGCTGTGAGAAGGTCCCATGCCGCGCCGTGGCGTACTACCGGTAAACCGGAGGTGACGCCACGGCGCTTAGCCTATGACTAAAACATTGGTCCATTGGCATCACCTCCCTGTCCTAGGATGGCATCACCAGGACAAGAGGCGGGCGCTCTTGTCGCGTATAGTATGACATACTATCGCGCAAATGTCAATGCCTGATCAGCGAGCGAAGGAGATGAAGGAGCTTGTTTCCGGAGGGAGTCGGCGCTTTCGACGAGGGTTGAGAGCCTACAGGGGTTGCGCTGTTGCCATCACTGCGCTGCGATCGCGTCACCTCCACGCGCAACTGTTCCAGCTCGGCGCGCAACGCGTCGCGCTCGCTGCGGAGACGCTGCACCACTGCCTCCAGTCCGACCACCGAGTTTTGGAGCGCAGCAGAGCGCATTTCCAGCACCTGGTTATCGCGCATGAACGTGTAGGTGCGGAACTTCATGACGGCAGCCACCGATTCGAGGTCGGCCAGTCGTTCTGCCAGACGATGCTGTTGCGCATCCTCCGCCTGCAAGAAGTAACGTCCTTGGGCATATCCCGATCCCAGGGTCAGAAGGATGCTGGCAGGCCCTCTTCGACCTCCCATCCGTTGCGCTGGATGACCTTCAGCATTTCATCGTAGGTCTCCTTGAGAACCTTGATCTGCAGGGTAACGATCTCAGCTCCGGCAAAGAAACGCTGTTCAAAATCGGCACTGCTCGGCGCTGCTGGCTCATCTTCCGGTACGTTCATATCCATCCTCTCCTCGCACGCGTCTAGGTACTTCCGGTTGAGTGGGTGCTGCACCGACCAGCGCTTCGATAACGCGCAACCACGCATCCGCTTCCTCGCCCCAGGGTTCGTCGTGAAAACGATAGTCGTTCTTGCGGATCACTTCTCCCAGCTGATAGCGGGGTCGTTCCCACACGGTGCGCTGAGCGTGTAGCAGCGCCTCCAGCGCACGCTGGGTGCGCACACGCTGCGCCGCCCGGCGAAAATGGGGCAGACACAGGCCGTCGGAGGATTGGTCAGCTTCCAGCAAGCCTCCCACCTCCGACAAGCTGTCCAACAACACATCCAGGTACACTTCCTCCATCACACGCCACTGCGCACACGCCGGGCAGATTTTTTCATCCTGGGGTTCGAGCGCGGCGACGATACTGGCCACCGTCGGTGGAGGCACCGGTGTGATTGTCGTGCGCAGCCGTTCCAATGGGCGGCGTGTCTCCTGCGTCGGTTGCATCACCGCATCGCTGAGCGATTGGAGCACCTCTTGTAACACATCGTGCAGCATGACCGCGATGCCCAAAGAAGCGCCCGGTCACACCAACATCCAGGCATGGTCCCGACAAAAACCCCTTGCCTGGCGCAGATTTTGCCGCAGGTCGGGGTCATTGACTCGTTCCCACAAGAGGAAATCCAGGTAGCGCTCGGCCACGCGCGCTTCCAGACGACACAGCGGACAACCTGGCTGAGCGAAAGCATCGCGCAGCTCATAAAAGGCGATATGGCGACTCATCGCATGCCCTCCTGCTATACCTACGCTCCATGCTCCGGAGGCTACCCCACATCCCCTGTGATGATGCGTGGCCCGGAGAGGATTGCCAGGGCGCGCAGGGAAGCCCCCTTCTCCTCGCCGCGTGCCTCGTGGCGGAAGCGATAGTCCTCCTTGCGGATGAGCTCGGCGAGCTGGTTGATCAGACGCCGCCAGATCTCCTGTTGGACACCCACCAGCGCGTCGAAGACATGGGCATTGGGTGTCTGGGCCAAAGCTTGCCGCAAGTGGGGCAAACACAACCCCTCCGAGGCACGGAAGGCAGGCAACAGGCCTTCCTCGCCGAGCAGTTCTTGCACCAACGTGCTGATCAGCACCCGTTCGGTCGTCTCGGCATGGACGCAAGCCGGACATGGAGCTTGAGGGCGCAGCTTGGCCAGCAACGCGGTGTTGGCCGGCGCCGCGTGCGAAGGATCGAGCGCACTGCGAGCGCGCTGGCGCAAGGTGGGGGCAGGCGGCTGAAACTCGGCAGTTTCCAGGAGCTCCAACACGTGCTGCATCACGTCATGCATGATGATCACCACGCCGAGGGAACTGCCACCCTCCACCAATTGCCAGGCGTGTTGCTGGCAGAAGCCTCGTGCGTGCCGTATCTCCCGGCGCACGCCGGCATCGTTGACACTTTCCCACAGCAGGTTGTCCAGATGCCGTCGCACGGCCTCCGTCTTCAGGCGGCATACCGGGCAGCCCGGCAACGCCATCGCATCGCGCAGATCATAGAAGCTCATCGTGCGGCCCATAAACCTCACTCCTCATCGGCGCCACAGAAAAATCTCCTCATCTCAGCAGGCACATCCCATCGCGGTACGGCAACCTTATGACTTGCTTTCAGCCAGCACATTCAAGATGCTCTCGCGGCTCACCATCCCCAGCAACCGCCTCTCCTCATCGGTCACCACCAGGCGCTTGATGCGTTTTTCGACCATAATTTGGATCACCTCGGCGAGTGGCGTATCCGGTCGCACGGAGAACACCTCTTTGTTCATCACATCGCGGGCGGTTCCCTCCAGGCTCAGCGGTTCAACCGGGGCGTGTACCAGACGTGCCAGGATGTTCTGGAGCCCTGGTCGCCTGTCGTGCAAACCAGCTTTGAGCAGCTGCGTGTCCACGATGATCCCCAAGACACGCCTCCTCTCATCGGTCACCACCACCCGTCGCAGCGGTGTCGAGAGAATCTTGTTGACCACTTCGTTCAGGTGTGTGTCGGGCATGACGGTTGGGACATCGCGGAACATAATGTCTCCCGCTACGCGCACCGAGCTGCCGGTAATGATAGGCAACAGCTCCGTCGTGACGCCGCCCGCTGCAACCAGAGCCAGGATATCCAGCCGACTGATGATTCCCACCAGCTCGCCTTGTTGGTTCACCACCGGCAGACGTTTGATATTCTTCTGGGACATCAACGCAGCGGCTTGCAAGACGGGTTCATTCTCGCCGATGGTGATCACCGGTGCGGTCATAATATCACGGGCGGTTTTGCCCTCTTCGGCCAGCTTCTGAATCTGGCGCGCGAGCACATCCGGCGGCAGTGTCCGTTGCAAGCTCAAGCGCAGTTCCATCCCGGCGCGCGCCAGCAGGTCTCCTCCGGTGATGATGCCGACGATGCGGCCGCCATCCACGACTGGCACTGCCTTCAGCTGCTTCTCGACCAGCAGTTGCAGCAGCGCATTGAGGGGCATACTGGGCGCAATCGAAGTCACCGCCCGCGTCATCGCATCCCTCACCTTGACCGCCGACAGGTTGACACGGGCGATGAGCACAGAACATGGGGCATTCTCTGTGATCTTATCCGCGGTGCCTCCCAGTCCTTGCCCTGAGCCGGCGCCCACCACGATCAAGTGCGCGTCGGTTTCCTCGGCGTAGCGGACGATCGCCTGAGCGGCATTTCCTACCCGTATCGCCGACTTCACGTCCACTCCAGCGGCCTGAGCAATCCTCGCCGCGTTGGTGTGGAGGTGGGCGAAGAACTTCTCGATCTCGCCCCGCGTCTCCTCTACCTCGCCCACCGAAGCGGCATAGGCGGGCAGCTTTTCGATCACCGAGATCACCGTGAGCGATGCACCCAGGGCGCGTGCCAACGCGACGGCCTGCTTGAGTGCCTGTTCTGAACCAGCTCCACCATCCATAGCGACCAGGATATGTTTATACACTTTCGACCTCCTTTTCCAACTCCACACTGGGGGAGAAGAAACGTTGGGCGAAGAAGGTGGGGACTACCGCGGTGGCGATGACTGTTGTCACCAACACCGAAAATTGCGCTTGATCCAAAATGCCTGCATTCAGGCCATATAGTGAAGATATCGTGCCGAAGGTCAGCCCGGTGCTCATCAGCAGGGTGGTGTACCAGGCGTGGCGTTGAACATATCGTCGCGCCAGGGGGTAGAGTCCGATGAATTTCGCCACCAGCTTCAAGCTGAGAAAGATCGCCAGCCAGGCCAAATTGGCTGCCACCGCCGGAAGCGAGACGTTCATGCCCGACTTGAGGAAGAAGAACGGGGTCAGGAGGGCAAAAGCGACCACGCGTAGCCGGCGCAGCTGGTTGCGATGGGTGGCCAGGAATTGGGCCATCACCAGGCCGAAGATAAAAGCAGGCAATACAGCATGGCTCTGCCCCAGTTCGGCCACCAGCATCATCACAAACAGGGCAAGGAAGATCAGCTTGATCTCGGGCTCGGTGACCCGGTCGCCATAGCGCTGGAAGAACCGCGGCGACACGCGATGCACCAGGATGATCACCGCTGCCGAGACCACCACAAACACGGCCAACAGAGGCCCCGGATGGATGAACAGGAGGGTGAGGGCCATCGCCGTGCCGAAGTCCGTCACAAACGTTGAAGCCATAATGAGCTTGCCAATGCGCGCTTCGGTCAGGCCGGTCTCCACCAACACGGCATAGACTACCGCCAGCGACGTGGTGGAAAGCGCCACGCCGGCGATCGAGGCGGCTGGGGAGCTCCAGCGCAGCACCCATGCGGCGAAAGCCATACAGACCAGGAACGGCGCCAGGAAGGAAAAGCCCCCGATCAACAGGCTCTCCTTCCACTTTTCACGCAGCAGGTCGGCATCCACCTCGGTGCCGGCGAGGAATGTCAGCACGATGCCGGCAAATCCCGCCAGGAAATCGATCCAGGGAGTTGTATGCAAGCCCAAGAAATTGCCGGCGACCACGCCCGCGAGGATCTCGATGATGGCAACAGACAACCCCAGCTCGGCAGACAGGATGCTGGCAAAAAGGATCAATGCCCCGGCAATGGCTGCGATGACAAGATTCTCCATGTCCCTTCCCGTTCTCCCTTTATTCCACCACAACACATAGATTGTGTTCACAATGTGAAGTTCCATCCCGCGCTGTGTTGCGCCGCGTTTCAGCGGTGACCTGGATAGATATCGGTCAGTGCTGCCAGCGCTTCAGCACCCCCGATGCGTTCCAGTGCCTCAGTGGCTTCCGCACGGGCCATAAACGAGGCACTGGTATCCCGCAGCAGCTCGATCAGACAGGGCACCGCATCCTGGCTGCCAATCAAACCCAAGCTTCTCGCCGCTGCAGAGATCACGTACGGGTCATTGGCTTGGCGCGCCATCACCAACTGCACCAGCGCCGGCACCGCACGTTCCGCACGCATGCGCCCCAGCATCCAGGCAGCGCGCAGACGGGTCATCGGCTCGGGATGGCGCAGTGCGGCGATGTACTTCTCGACGATGTCCGCCTGACCGTCCTGGATGCGCGCTCCGCACGCGGGGCACACCTCTGCATCCGCGGCGACAGTGTTCCAGCACGACGGACAGTAATAGGTGATCATCCGGATATATCCTTTTGATGGAGCCCTTCACAAGTGTTCAAACAAAAAAGCCTCTGCCCGCGACTTCGTCACAGACAGAGGCTATCAGCCGAACATCCGGCGGTTTGCTCACGCCCAAGCGAGCCTCATCGCTTGTGTACATCTAATATACTTATAATACGCCCTCTGTCAAATTGGGGACAATACAGAGGTGCTCAAAGATTTGCCCTCGCCTGGATCCTTTCAGTATGAGATTCCACGGTAATTTGCTGGTGCCCTGCAGCAGGGTGTAGAATATATGTTCTGAAGACTGTTTAAATTTCTTGAAATTAGGAGCAGACAATGTCGCAGAGTTTCGGAGGCAATTGGACTTCTGAGAAATTGGAAAGGCTCCAGAAATACTTGCGAGCCTATACCAAAATATTCAAACGGAATCCGCGGGCACAATTCTATACCATAACGTATGTAGATGCCTTTGCAGGAACAGGTAAGTGCTACCTTCGGAGACGCGGTTGTGGCTCGGAGATGCTGTTCTCGGAATTAACAGAAAAAGAATCGCAAGAAACCCAAGATTTCATCAACGGTAGTGCGCGTATTGCTCTTGAAACCGAGCCTTCCTTTGATCACTACTTGTTCATCGAGCGAGAACGTGAATTTGCGAATGAGCTAGAGAGTTTGCGTCAAGACTATCCAGACAAAGCGTCAAGTATCAACATCCAGGTAGCTGACGCGAATCAGTATCTGGACCAGTGGTGTCGCGATACGGACTGGCGCTGCAATCGGGCTGTGGTCTTCCTGGACCCTTATGGGATGGAGGTCAAATGGGGTTTGATCGAGACAATTGCTGCCACTAAAGCCATTGATCTCTGGATACTATTTCCCCTTGGGGTTGCCGTGAACCGCCTGCTTCCACGTTCAGCGCTACCGTCAGAGTCATGGGCACGCGCTGTGACGCGCATTTTTGGAACAGACGAGTGGCAGTCAAAATTTTACACAAAGAGCGGGCAGCTCTCTTTCTTGGGTGAGAAGGAAGAGTACACGAGGCAAGCCGATCTGGAAACAGTGGGGCAGTTCTTTGTCGCGAGATTACAAAAAGTGTTCGCAGGAGTGGCTCCCAATCCATTACCGCTCTACAATTCAAGAAATCTCCCGTTGTACTTGTTATGCTTCGCCGCGGCTAACCCAGAGAAGGCTGATATTGCGGTAAGGATAGCTCAAGGTGTGTTACGGAGGTGAAAACATGGCCACAGACACTAGAATTGAATGGACTGAGGCAACCTGGAACCCTGTGACAGGATGTTCAAAGGTTAGCGCAGGCTGTAGCCATTGTTATGCTGAGCGTATGGCAAAACGACTGCAAGCTATGGGTGTTACGCGCTACCATAATGCATTCTCTGTGACACTCCATGAGGATCGGATCGATTTGCCCCAACGTTGGAAGATACCCCGCTTGGTGTTCGTCAATTCAATGGGTGACCTTTTTCACGACCATGTACCTTTGGAGTTCATCCAACGTGTATTTGAGACCATGGTATCCTGTCGTCAACATACCTTCCAAGTATTGACTAAACGCAGTGCCAGGTTGCGTGCACTTGCGCCATTTCTCCAATGGCCTCCTAATGTGTGGATGGGAGTTAGCGTCGAGAATGCAACTGTGCTTTATCGGATAGCTGATCTTCAAACGGTGCCAGCGGCCGTGCGCTTCATTTCATGCGAGCCCCTGCTAGGACCCTTGGATTCGTTGCCGCTAGAGGGGATCCATTGGGTGATAGTAGGGGGTGAATCGGGCCCTCGAGCCAGACCTATGCGGCC
>JASFBB010000081.1:0-7609 GCA_036172345.1 Anaerolineae bacterium | reverse complement strand
TTCTAGATAACCTATGGACGATGCAACGAAACGGCGGTGACGATTACCTCGGCCGGCTTACCCAGCTGATGATGAAGAGCACCAAGAGAATGACGGAGATAACCGCGAAGACGATGTTGCCGACCAGGGGACCGCTGCCGATGATGGCCGATACTACGAAAACGATCGTCTGTATGGCCAAGTAGGCGATCTCGCCCCGCACGACATACTCCACCGGCTCCCAACGGCCTGCGAAGATGCCGCACAGCGAAGTACCTGCGCCGAGGCCGAGGACTATCGCGCCAAAGGCACGTACCACCGCCTCCAGACCTGGCGATTCAGGATAACCAAGCCAGCCCCCAAACGTGACCGGTATGAACAGCAGCAGCACACCGATGACGAGGGCAACAATGAAGTGGATGATAAAGGTCACGCGGGCAATGCCGGGAAACGCTGGAACACCTCGTGTCTCGCTCATTTGATCCCCTCCTTTTTTTGTTCTCTCAAATCACCAACAGGTGAGTTGAAAATGTTGGATCAACTTACGATCTACAGCTCGCTCCGCCTATGTTTGTAACTTCTGGCGTATTCCATAATTCTATAACACCGCGTTCCCGACAAGGATGCGCAATCACTAAGAAACGTCTCAGGGGCTTATCATCGGTCACAGGAGCAGCCGACGTGGACGATATTGGATGGCTTCGGCAATGTGGGCCGTTTGTACTTCCTCACTGCCTGCCAGATCGGCAATGGTGCGTGCCACCTTGAGGATACGATGGTAGGCACGCGCGCTGAGCTGCAGCTGAGCCACCGCCGCTTTGAGCAGCTGATTGCCGGTATCGTTCACACGACAGAACATGCGCACCTCGGCAGGCCCCATATCGGCATTACACTGGAGGGAGCCACTGCGTCGCTCGTCCTGTGCCATACCGGCAGCCTGTCGTTCGCGTTGCAGGCGTTCAAAACGCGCCCGCTGGCGCTGGCGCGCCGCCTCCACGCGTGCTCGCACCGCGCTGGATGGTTCTCCAAGCCGGTCGCTGCTGAGCTTGTCATAGTGCAAGCGTGGCACATCCACATAAATATCAATGCGGTCTAACAATGGCCCAGAGATGCGTTTCTGATACTTGGCAATCATACCGGGCGAACAAGTGCATTCCTTTTCCGGGTCGCCATAGTAGCCGCACGGGCAGGGATTCATCGCTGCGATCAAGGTGAAGTTCGCCGGATAGGTCAGCGAGCCGGAGGAACGGCTGATCGAGACCACCCGATCCTCCAGAGGCTGACGCAGCATTTCGAGCAACCGTGGGCCGAACTCGGGCAGCTCATCCAGGAACAAGACGCCGCGATGCGCCAAGCTGATCTCACCCGGGCGCGGCCAATGACCGCCGCCGATCAGCCCGGCATAGCTGATGGTGTGGTGCGGCGCACGGAAAGGACGGTGGCGGATCAGCGGCTCACCGCGCGGCAGGGCATCGGCTACGGAGTAGATGCGCGTGATGTCGAGCGCTTCCTCCAGCGTCAGCCGCGGCAGGATGCCCGGCATGGCGCGCGCCAGCAGCGTCTTGCCCGTGCCAGGCGGCCCCACCATCATCATATTATGTCCACCCGCGGCAGCAACCTCCAGTGCGCGCTTGACGTGTTCCTGGCCCTTGATCTCGGCCAGATCGGTCACATAGGGCACCTCATCAGCCAAATCCAGCGGGGAAGATTTACGCTCGTATGGCTGAAGGCGCGCATGGCCGGTCAAATGGTCCACCAGTGCCAGCAGGTTCGGCACCGGATAGACAGTCAGACCCTCCACCAAGCTGGCTTCGGCGGCATCGTCGGCGGGCACATAGAGGGTGCTGAGCCCTTGTTCGCGCGCCGAAGCGGCCATAGGCAACACACTGCTCACATGGCGCACCGATCCGTCCAGCGAGAGCTCGCCCACCACGATGGCGCCCTCAACATCCGCCACGATCTGCTCCGATGCGATCAACACCCCTAACGCAATGGGCAGATCGTAGGCGGGCCCCTCTTTGCGCAGGTCGGCAGGCGCTAGATTTACCGTCACGTGCGTACCCGGATAGTAGAAGCCGCTGTTGCGCACCGCCGAGCGCACGCGCTCTTTGCTCTCGTTAACCGCCGCGTCGGGCAACCCGACGATGGTAGTATTGGGCAACCCACGGGTGATATCGACTTCAACTTGGATCAACGCGCCATCCAAACCGACCACAGCGCACGAGGTGACTTTGGCAAGCATGGGGGACACTCCTGATCAAAGACACGCTGTAACTCGATGCACCAACCAGCTGGTTAGGATGGCGATTATACCACAGAGGTGCGCGAATCTCGAATATCGACGCATCGAGCACTTCATCCCCAGGTTCGATCATCCGAAGCAGCAAAAAGTCAATCTGTCAGAATATCGGCCTCCGAACACTTGGTCGATCGGGAGACGTTGTGCTATGATGTCCCTCGTGAGCGTCATAAGATGAGATTCTTTCCACAAAAGGTGCCTGTAAAATTCCACTTTACCATAATAGCTTTCGGCCTCTGGTTGGCATTTTGGCTGCGCATCCACGCTCTGGCAGCCGAGTCGCTTTGGGAGGACGAGATTTTCACCGCCCTGCAGGCAAGCTTACCCCTCTCCGAGATGTTGCAGCAGACAGCCCGTGACATTCATCCTCCAGGTTACTATCTGCTGGTCGGCACAATGGCGCGACTGCTCGATTGGTCCGCCTGGCCGCCCTCTGCCACCACGGATTGGCTGTGGCGGATCCCGTCCGCTTTTGTCGGTGTGCTGGCGGTAGCGCTCACTTGGCGGCTGGCGCGTGAATGGCTGGGTCGAGAGATCGGGCTGGTGGCAGCACTCCTGTTGGCCATCAACCCGGTGGCGGTGCATTACAGCCGCGAGGCGCGCATGCATGCGCTCTTCCTGTTGATCGGAGTGTTGAGCACATGGGCACTCACCCGCGCCCTGCGTTCACACCGTCGCGGATGGTGGCTGATCTATGCCCTGGCGACGGCAGCAGGTATGTACACATTCTACATGGGCCTGGTCTTGCCGCTCGTGCACGTGCTCTGGCTGGCGGCATATCTTCTGACGCAACCGAGGCATATAGCAGCCCGTCCGGCTATGATGCGCTTCGTTCTCAGTATGGCGCTGGCCTTTGTGCTCTATCTTCCGTGGTGGCCGGTGGTGTGGCAGATGGTGCGCCTGCGCCTCGCCGTGCCCGCTTCCACGTCGGCGAACAGCGGCATAGCGACATTGCCTGGTTTCCTGGCACAAGCGATCATCGCGCTGGGGCCGGGCAGGGACGCCATACCCTGGTTCTGGTTCGCCCTCTGGCTCATCGGACTGTTGTACACAGCGGTCGGCACATCAGATGACCGGAAGGTGGGCCGATGGCATCTTGCGGTGTTGGGCGCTCTGTGGCTGGCGCTGCCGCTGATCTCAGCAACGCTCTCAGGCGACCCACGCATCCGACACGCCCGCTATGCCTTCCTGCTGCCGCTCTATCTCATTATCGTGGCGCAGGGGATCAGGGGATCAGCGCAGCCCTTAGCCCGGATACAGGGGAGCCTATCGCAGACCCCCTTTGTCTTCGTGGCCGCTCTGTTGATCCTGCTCAGCGCGTTGCACCTGCCCGAGGTCTATCGGCCGGTGCGCACTGCCTGGCGGGAAGCGGCAGCCTACTTGACGGCGCAGACGCAACCGGGCGATGTGATCATCAGCGATGCACTGTTCGACACAGGGCGCTATCTGGGCTATTATTATCGTGGGCCAGCTGAGCTGACCACGCCGGCTATGCTGGTGGCAACGTTGCCTCGGCGGATAGAGGGTATGCGCATCAGCGGCGGACGTGTGTGGGCCATAACCCGTTTTCATCCGCGTCCTGTAGCGGCAGTGCGTCTGGTCGAATTCCCCGGTCTGGTGATCTCCGAACCCGTGTTGCCCATATATGAGATCGCTGTTTTGAGGGAAGCGGTGACCGACCTGATGCGCCAGGCAGTGACGGCGGCACCGAAGTGGGCAGAACAAATGACGGCCCAAGGGTTAATGCAACCCGACGCGCGCGTGACTCGGGCGGCAGCTTATCTCTTCTTGGGGGATGTTTTGCGCGCATCGGGGCGCCTGTCCGAAGCGATTGCCGCCTACCAGGCGATGGTAACTGATGATCCGGATCCTCCAGGGGGTTATCTAGCCCTGGCCGAAGTATACATGGCGGCGGGACACTTCGAGGAAGCGGTGTACGCCTATCGGCAAGCGGTGGCACGCCAGCCACGTTGGCAGGGCATGCGTGCAGCGGCGGCTGATGCCCTGGCTGATGCGGGCGAGTGGGCCGCTGCGGCCGCGGCTTATCAAGCGCTTACCACTCCCTGACCATACAACGGATAGCTCATGAAAAACGCGTGGGAGAAACATAGGAAGAGGATTTTCAACACGTTGCGCATTTTGGTCAGCATCGTGCTGATCGTGCTCATCGTGCGCAGCGTGGACTTGGCGACGCTCTGGGATGTGCTGCAGAGCGCCAACCCTTGGTACCTGGTGGCGGCGTTGGTGGTTTCTATGCTGGGCGTAGCGGTACGCGCGGTGCGCTGGCAGATTCTGTTGCGCGACCAAGCCGTTTCGGCCTCACTGGGGGAGCTAACTACGCTATGGTTCATCAGCTTCCTCTTCACCAACCTGCTGCCCAGCGGCATCGGTGGCGACGCCATCAAGGCATACGAGCTCTCACGCAGCACCGGCCAGAGTGCCCAGGTGATCAGCACCGTGCTGGTGGACCGCTTTATGGGTCTCTTTGCGCTGCAGGCGATCGCGCTGGTGGCATTGCTTTTCAGCTGGCGGTTGATCCCAGCGCAAATCGCCATCTTCACCGTGATCATCTTCGGCGTCAGCTCGTTGGTAGCGTGGCTCATCTCCGCAAAGCCGTTGTGGGATGGACTGGCAAAGCGCTTGCCGTTCTTCGCCCGTGCATTAGCGATCCACCCGGTGCATGCCCTGGTCAGCTCGCTGCAGAGCTACAGTTCCGGAGCACTGGTGCGCGCGTTTGGGGTGGGAGTGAGCTTCAACATCCTGCTCATCGCGATGAACGTGCTCCTCGGTTATGCATTGCACATAGAGCTGCCGCTGGCTTACTATCTGATATTCGTGCCGATCACCTCGGTGGTGCTCATCGCGCCCATTTCCTTTGCGGGGTTGGGAGTGCGCGAGGGCGCCTATGTGTATTTGTTCACCCAGGCTGGCACGGCACAAGCGGTAGCATTGTCACTATCTTTGTTAGTGTACGTCATCGGCACCGTGGCGCCTGGCATAGTCGGCGGCGTGGCGTACCTGTTGCGCGGCGCCCACAGCTATCGGGTTGTTGAGGAGGGGTGATGCGTCGTGTATTGACCCCTCAGGCTGTGTTGCTTTGCGCCACCATTCTGGCAAATGGTGTGATTCTGGTGGGTGCCCCCGATGCATTCCGGCTGTTGGCCGGTCTGGCGTTGCTCTTTGTGCTGCCCGGGCTGCCGTGGTTATGGGGTCTAAATTGGTTGGGCACCCAAGATGGCATCGAGCGTCTGGTGCTGTTAGGTGGGCTTTCCTGTGCCCTCGCCTCGGCCGCTCTGCTGGCAGCGGTCTACTGGCCCCAGCCGCTCGACCTCATCCAGGTGCTCATCGCGCTGGACGCGGTAACACTAGGGGGTCTGTTGTTTTCTACGTTGATGCACAATGGCGCGTCCGAAAGATGGCATTGGCCCCGTGGCGCGACTTTGGCCGGCTTGCTAGCTATCCTGCTCGTGGCAATCTATCTGCGCTGGGACACGCTGGGTTATGCCGAGTTCCATGAGGACGAGATCGAGAACATGGTCCTGGCCGTGCGCGCGATGAAGGGGGAGGAATATGCTCCCTTTCTGGACAGCAAGGGGCCTATCCATTGGCTGATCCCGGCGACAGTGTGGCTGACACACGGCTGGATCAACGAGGGGCTGGCGCGCGCCCCCTTCACCTTGTGCAGCACCCTGACCGTGCTGGCCGTCTTCGCGCTGGGGCGGCGCATGGCCGGCGCCGGGGTGGGCCTGGTCGGCGCCGCGCTGGTGGCGGTCAATGGGCTGTTGATCGCCTATGCACGCCATGTAGAGAATCCCAGCATCATCGTATTATGGGCGGTGCTGGCTGCCTGGTGCGCATGGCGCTTCTATGAGTCGCGCGATACGCCTGAGCGGAACGCGGGCGCGTGGCTGATAGTCGGATGGGGACTGCTCGGCGTCGGGCTGATCGCACACCCCAATATGATCCTCTACGTTGCGCCGTTCGTGGGCATGGTGGGACTGATAATCTGGCGCCGGCGGTCGCTGTGGCAGCGCGTCCGCGTGGCGATGTTGGTCGGCGGGGGGCTACTCCTCGTGCTGGCGGCGGCTTTCTATGTGCCCTTTGTGCGTGACCCCCATTTTCCACGCGTGATCGAGTACTTCTCGACGGAACGCGTCGGAACCGCCGTGTTGTACAATCGGGCAGCGGATTTGTTGGAGCTCGAGAGCGAATACAGCTCGCGTTTCTATACCCCCTGGGTGGTGCTCTTCTCCGCCGTAGCGCTCTTCGGGGCATTGCGTCACGTGGGACGCGTCGGAACATGGCTGGCGGTTGTCGCCGGAGCGGGCATTGTGACCACGTTGCTTTGGCCGACGTTGTGGGAGTGGGGGGCGTTCAACATGGCGCTGTTGCCCTACGCACTGCTCATCGGCGCGATAGCCCTCGCCAACCGGGTTGCTTTCCATATTAGAAGCCTAGCCCTCTGGTTCGGCGTGCCCTATCTGGCGCTCACCTTCCTGGCACGTGATGCTGCCACACACATCCGCAATGTGCACCCCTTCTGGATGTTGCTGGCCGGATCAGGTTTCTTGACTATGTGGGCATGGTTGCAGGGCCACCGGGGACACGTGTGGCGATTAGCCTTGACTGTGGTCTTCGGAGTGTGCCTCGGCGCCATCTTGTTCTACGAGCACCTGCAATATCTAGGCACAGTGGCAGATTATTGGCGCGCCGAGGCCAATGCGCGCTATGCCGACTTCTCCCTGTATCGCCTGGTCTATGGCAGGTTGCCGCGTCCGCGCAAGCTGGTCAGCAACCCGCGGCTGAGCGGCTGGAAGGTGGTCGGCGTGCTCTATGCGCAGGGACAGCTGCGCGGCGACTTTCGCACCATCAAGGAATCCTTCGCTGTGCCCATCTGGTACACGTTTCAAACGCCGCGCTCGTGTTTCGAGGACCCGCAGAACTATTTTGTGGCGATGAGCGCACGCGGCCTGCCCGCCGAGTTTGACCGGCTGCCCGCGCAAGGCTATCAATTGACGCGGGTTGTTTTTGTAGACGATCAGCCACGGCTCTTCATGTGGGAGCGCAATGACACTATGCCCGCGACCCCTGTGGTATATCCATTGGATGACTACCGGGCGATCTACGATCGCATGGCCACACCGGCACGCTATACGCAAGATCCGCGAGGAGGACATCCGCTCCATGTCATCTGGGGAGAACGGTTGCTACTGCGTGGATACGACATCAACACGACGCAGCTCAAACCGGGCGAGCGCCTGGAGCTCGCCTTGTACTGGCAGGCGCTTACACCGATGAACGTACGCTATCGCGCCTTTGTCCATGTGGAAG
>JASFBB010000080.1:0-16878 GCA_036172345.1 Anaerolineae bacterium | reverse complement strand
GAGGGGGTGAGCGTCAGCGGTGGCAGCGGTTGGAGTTATGGATGGGCGGGGCAGGTGGTGACGGCTTCCTTTACCGAGATTCCGCACGACACGCAGGCGCTGATCACCATCACGGCGCGCATCTCGCACGAGTGGCCCAATGGTGATAAGGATGCCGATGCTGGGGATGTGATCACCAACGTGGCGCAGTTGAAGCATCAAGACGGTGGGCCGACCCTGAGCAATGAAACCAGCTTCACCGTGACGGAGCCTTTCCTGACCATGGCCAAGGAGAGTGATCCAGCGAGTGGCAGCGAGGTGCATGCCGGGCAGTTGGTGACATATACGGTATCCATCACGAACCAGGGCGGAGAAAACGTCAGCCCAGCCTATGACGTGGTGCTGACAGACACATTGCCGCTTGGGATGCGCCAGACGACACCCTCAATTATCGAGGTTACGCTCGACGGCACGCCTCTAATTCAGGGGAGTGATTATACGTTTACATATGATTCAGGCAGCGGCGTGCTCACCATCACGCTGGTCCCTACGCGAGGTATCCCATCCGGAAAGGTGCTGCGCATCGCCTATGTGGCTACTGTGGATGCGAATGTGGCAGCCGGATCCGTGCTGAGCAACGCGGCAGACGTGGTTTGGAGCAGCCTGCCCGACATCGTGCCGGGCGAACGTGGATATGGACCGATCACGGACACCACCACCCTGACAACCCCGCTAGCGACTGGTTTGAGCAAGGCGGTTGTGCCGTTGACGGCGACGGTGGGCAGCCAGATAGTCTACACCATCACGTTGCCCGATCCGGCGGTGGGCGCCACCCTGTACGATGTGGTGGTGACCGATGTGGTGGACGCGCGGCTGCGCATCGAGGGGGTTTTTGCTCCGGAGGCGCAGGAGGCGGGTTATGCCGGCCAGGTGGTCACGGCGACGTATGCCCAGATCCCGGCCAATGCGCAGCGGGTGCTGGTGATCACCGCGACGGTGCGCAACCAGGACGATGTTTACGATGGCGTCGAGATCACCGACACGGCTCAGTTCACCTTCCGGGACAATCCGGCGGGAGAGATTGACTCGAATGTGGTCACTACCACCATCCGGGAACCATACCTGAGGCCATCCAAAGCGGTGGAGCTGCCGCGCGATCCACTCGGTGCTGGCGATGTGGTGACATATACACTGCGCTTCACCAACACGGGCACCTGGCCGGCCTACGATATCCGCATCACCGATACATTGCCGTCCGGTCTGTCCTTTGTAGGGACGGAGTCGCTCAGCGTGAGCGATCCGAGCACGGCCACCGTCACGGACACCAATGTGGTGGGTGCGGAGCAGCTTGTTTGGGAAGTCTCCCAGGTCAACCCGGGCGGAGAGGTGTTGGTGGTGTTCAGTGCGTTGGTGTCGCCTGCCATCGGCAGCGGTCTGACGCTGAGCAATACCGTCGAGGCGCGCTATGATGGACTGCCCGGCAGCCCTTCCGACCAGGAACGGGACTATGTCACTCCGCCGGTGACAGTAGCGGTGCGGACGGGCTATCCCGCACTCGAGCTGACCAAGCAGGCCGAGCCATCTCCGGTGGCGGCTGGTGAATTGCTCACCTATACCCTGCTGGTCACCAACAGCGGCATCGTGAGCGCCACCGGGGTGATGGTCGAGGAAAGTGTGCCGGATCATACCCAGTTCGTTAGCTGTGCACCGACGCCTTGTGGATTGGTGACCCCTACAGTCAGCTATACGGTTGGCACTCTCGATGTGGGTGCCACGGTTGCCTTGACCCTGGTAGTGCAGGTGGATGCCGGACTGCGCAACGGCACGCCCATCACCAATACGGCGCGGGTGACCAGCAGTGAGGGACTGACGGACAGTGTCGAGCTGGTCACGCCGGTGCAAAGCGGTCATGGGCTCACCCTGTTCAAGCACGCCGAGCCCAGCCCAGTGGCGGCGGGTGGTGTGCTGACGTACACGCTCGATTGGGCGGTGGTGGGCAATGAGAATGCGCCCGGTGTGGTGGTCACCGACCGGCTGCCGCTCAACACCGTGTTCCAATTGTGTGAGCCATCCCCTTGTGAACTGGTCGGCGGCGAGGTGGTGTCGTGGACATTGGGAGATCAGCCTTACAACGCGTCGGGCCGTCTGACCCTCACCTTGGTGGTCACCCATCCGCTGGTGAGCGGCACGTTGATCTCCAACGTGGCCTTCATTACGGACGCGGACGGGATCACCGGGACGGCGGAGACGGTGACGCCGGTGGAGGCGTGGCATCAGCTGCAGATCGACAAGGGGGTGGATCCGCTGGAGGTCGCGCCGGGTGGTTGGCTCACCTATACGCTAGCCTACACCGTCTCGGGCAACGAGCCGGCATTTGACGTGACAGTTTCGGATGAAGTACCCGAGCATACCACGTTTTGGGGAGCGGATCCCCCGCCCGTGATCTCGCCGTCCGTAGGTGGGCGTGGCATAGTGGTCTGGGAGTTGGGAGATATGTTGCCGGCCGGCTCGGGGGTGGTGGAACAGAGTGGGGTGTTGACCTTGGTGGTGCGCGTGGACGATTCGCTCCCGAGCGGTCTGACAATTGAGAATGTTGCTGTGATCAGCGATGCAGCCGGCCTGCGTGATGATACGGTGGCTACTTCTACGGTGACTAGTGGCCACACGCTGCACGTGCACAAAGAGAGCGAGGTGGTCGAGGCGGCTTGGGGCGATCGGATCACGTATACAATTGCGTACACCGTCTCGGGTGATGAGCCTGTGGCGCCGTGGATTCGGGACGCAGTGCAGTCTCCCTTCTCTTTTGTGGAAGCCAGCGGGGGTATCACCGTTGAGCGTCCTGCGTCCGGTCAGCGCGGAGATGTGGTCTGGTATCTGGGTGCCTTGACCCCGACCCAGGGGATGCCGGCGACCGGTGTGGTGACATTGGTGGTGCAGCTGAGCGATCCAGTGGGCGATGGTCAGCAGCTGCCCAATACGGCCGCCATCCACGATGGATTGCAGGTGGATGAGGACACGTATACGGTCACCGCCCGTGCGCCGGTTATGCACTTCGTCAAACATGGTGTGCCGGAGGGGGTGGTCGTGCCTGGACAGATCATCACCTACCAGCTGTGCTATTCCAACAGTGGCTCTGCGGAAGCGACAAATGTCGTTATCACCGATGCGATACCGATGAACACCACGTACGTGCCGGGAAGCGCCCAAGCTGGCCCAGGCGAGCTGGAATACTACAATGGCGAAGCTTGGTCAAGCGCGGAACCGGAGGTAGTGCTTGAATTGCGCTGGCGCATCCCCAATGTGCCACCAACCGGTGAGCCGGTCTGCGTGGCCTTCAGCGTGCAGGTCAATACGGTGATCATAGCAGGTGGTCGTGCGTTGTGGTATACGGGTGATGGTTGGGAAGTCGTCGTCACGCCAGCGCCGACGCCGACACCGTCGGTGCTACCGGAGCCGACAATCGAGCTGACGCCGGTCGAGACTGCCGAGCCGACCCTCACTGAGGCCATCGAACCGACGGTTGAGCCGACACCTACCGAGACCGCCGAGCCGACACCGGTCGAGACTGCTGAACCGACGGTGGAGCTGCCTGCCGAGACTGCCGAGCCGACGATTGAGCTGACACCGGTTGAGAGCGCTGGGCCAACAGTTGAGCCAACCCCAGTCGATACTACCGAACCAACTGTGGAAGCGCCTGTCGAGACTGCTGAACCGACGGTGGAGCCGCCTACCGAGGCCGTCGAACCGACGGTTGAGCCGACGCCTGCCGAGACCGCTGAACCGACGGATGTCGAGTTTCCTGAGTCGGGGATGGCAGAGCCCGTGCTCCAGTTGGCGGGATTGAGGATCGGCCTTTCGGGGCTCGATATGATCCAGCCATCTGGACTGTCGGATCGGCAGAGTGGCCCATGGCCCTTCTTGGCCACCTTGTTGGTATTTGATGTGGTTATGGACTCGGTGCCGGCGCAGATGGAACCCACACCCGAAGCGGCGCCGACGCCCACTGTCTCCACAGATGTGGAAGTGCAACCCGCCTCGTCTGGCGAGCCGGAAGTGGTGGAGACGCCGATGGCGGAGGGAGAGACGCCGGTTGTGCCGACGATCGAGGTGCAGCCCACGTCCTCTGGCGAGCCGGAAGTGGTGGAGACGCCCACGGCGGAGGAAGAGACACCGATGCCTACCGAAACGCCGACGGAGGAGTCGCAGCCCACCACGTCTGGCGAGCCGGGGGTGACGGACACGCCAACGAAGGAGGGAGAGACGTCAGCTGTGCCGACGACCGAATTGCCGCCGACGGAGGAGCCGCAACCCACCGCGTCTGGCGAGCCGGAAGTGACGGAGACGCCGACGGTGGAGGGAGAGACACCGGTGGTGCCCGCGGAGACGCCGATGCCTACCGAGACGCCGACGGCGGGGCCGCAGCCCACCGCGTCTGAAGAACCTGCTCCCGAGGTCCCAGAAACTGCAGAGATCACAGACACGCCTGTACTAGAGACCCTCGTGCCAGAAATCCCGACCAAGGTTTCCGAGACAGAAGAGGCGCCATCCGTGACTTTCCTGGCGGTGGTCACCACCTCGATCGTCAATGTAGCAATGCTCAGCGGTGATCAAACAGCGGTTGTCACCGATACACACAGCCATCCTCTCGTGAGCAGCATCGATCCCTATGTCACCAAACGGGGTGAGCCTTCTCAAGCGTATGTGGGCGATGAGGTGATCTTCACACTGAATGTGGGCAACCGTGGTGATGGCGTTGCCAGCGGAGTACGCGTGGTGGACCCCCTGCCAACATGTCTGGACGTCTTGCAGGTCACCACGACGAAGGGAACGGTCGAAATCAGCCCTCCTCCTCCACCCCAGACGGTCATCGTGACCATTGGGCAACTGGCGCCGTCAGAGATGGTCACCATCGTCATCCGTACTCGGGTCAACGAGAATGCCACGCCACCGATGGAGATGGACAATCAAGCCGTGTTGGAGTTTGAGCAGGGTTCACCGGTGGATTCCGAGGTGGTAGTGGTGCGCGTCATACCTTATCCTACCCCTACGCCGACTCCCACGTCTACCTCGACGCCGACGCCTCCTTCTGAGAAGAAGCCTAAACATAAACCGGAGGTGACGCCGACACCGCTGCCGCCACCTATCCAAGTAATTCCGACGCCGACACCTCCCGGCTTGCTGCCAGTGGAACGGTTGCCTGAAACAGGTGTTTATCCAGACGGCGGTGTTGTGCATAGTGCGTGGGGATTCGCCGCGCTGATACTGATCGCTCTGCTGATCGGATTCGCAACGGGACACCGAAGAAGGGGATGGTGACGTTGAGAAGCAGGGTTGCACATAGGGCAAGCAGGCCTGCTCGGACACCGTTGCTGCTCCTGCCACTTCTTCTGGTGAGCGTTACCCTGTGTTGCATGGTCGGAATAGGAAGTGGCGTTCTGGCTGGCAAGCTGACGAGTGGGTGGTTATCAAGGGATGAAAAGGTTGCTGCGCAACGCAGAATCCCGACACGTGTCGCAACTCGCTCACTATCTGGTTGGAAGTATGTACCGACCTCCACAGGAATTCATGGGGGGGCGTCAGCTACGCCGACGCCCCTTGTGCAGCCGCTTGAACATCAGACGCCTGAGGCATCGACAAGCTTGTCGCAGGACCGACCCCGATCCGACATACCCTCTTCTGTCGGGATGGCGGAAGCATCGCGGGTGACTGCCGCACCGCTGATGGGGCTGCCGGCCGATCAGCCAAGGGTGTCGGCTACGCGTCTCGTGATTCCCAAGCTGGGAGTGGATGCACCGGTGGTATTGATCGCGCTGCGCAACGGCACCTGGCAGGTGGATCAACTGACTCAAGAGGTGGGGCATTTACAAGGCACTGCCAGCCCGGGCGATGCCAGCAACATCGCGCTCGCCGGACACGTGACGTTAGCGCGCGGGGGCGACGGCCCATTCCGCTACCTTTCGCAGCTGCGTCAGGGCGATGAGGTGTTAGTGTTCGCCGGAGAGCAGCCATACCGCTATGTGGTCAAGGAAGTGCGGGTTGTGTCACCAGAGGACGTTCAGGTCACCTTTCCGACTGCTGAGCCAACCTTAACCCTGATCACCTGTGCTAACTGGAACCGCGAGCGCCGTGTTTATGATGATCGCATTATCGCTGTAGCGAACCTGGCGCAATGAGTGCAAGTTGCCATTTGGGAGCGGGCAATGTTAGCATAATAATGTGAGCATAATCGAGTGTTTCCTTCTATCTCGGTCAACATCTTCATCAGGATGACACAATGAAGATACAACCTATTCGCACATCGAGGTACGAGCAGCTTCTTGTGAGTGTCTATGCCGATAATGAGGCGCTTGGCCTTGCCGCAGCACAGGAGGCGACAGCCATTATTACCCAGGCGGTCGCTGAACGGGGCGTTGCCAATATTATCCTGGCCACTGGCAACTCGCAATTGACCTTCTTGCACGCCTTGCGTAATTTGCCCGATATCCCATGGCCGGCGGTGAACGTCTTCCATATGGACGAGTATTTGCATCTGAAACCGGGGCATCCAGCGAGCTTTCCCCTCTTCCTGCGGCGACACCTACTGGATCACGTGCCAGTGGGCTCCTTCTTCCCCGTGCCCGGGCATGCGGAGGATATCGAGGCAGCATGCCGCGGCTATGAACTATTGCTGCGTGCACATCCAGCGGACTTATGTTGTCTGGGAATTGGTGAGAATGGCCATCTGGCGTTCAACGACCCTCCTGTGGCAGACTTTGACGATCCGGTGTGGGTCAAGGTGGTGACGCTAGAGGAAGCGAGTCGGCGTCAACAGGTCGGTGAGGGACATTTTGGGAGCTTGGAGGAGGTTCCTACACACGCTATTACACTGACGATACCCGCATTGCGCAGTGCTAAGCGGATGCTATGCATCGTGCCCGAACGACGCAAGGCAGTTGCGGTGCGCCGCGCCTTGTTAGAGCCTATCAGCCCGGCATGCCCGGCTTCTATTCTGCGCCGTACACCGCACGCACATCTGTACCTGGATCGCGACGCAGCTGCGCAGCTCCTCTAACTCCCAGCTCTTTGCTTCTATAGGTGTCTTCTGTAGAGGAGCCTCGTTAGGTTGTCTGTCCGCCAAGCATGTAACTAGTGACACGGTACCAGCTTGAGGGTGGAAGGCGCGATGAGGCGACCATCAGGTCCATTCTGGATGTCCTGAAAGAGAAGGGCAACTTGAGCTCCGAGATAAGCTGGACGATGATTTTTTCCTTCGTTGTTGCGGAAAGGTCGCCGTACAACAGGCTGACATGGGGCAGAAAAGTGTTGTCTGGCTCACAATCAAAAATCGTACAAGCCATTCGATGAGCGTCCATCAACGGAAGTGTGCGTTCGGCCTCCAAGAACAATGCCCGGAAGAATTCATCGCGGTGGCTCAATCTTTCCACAACGATCTCAAGTGCCCCCAACTGTGCTGCCAGCTGGGCAGTGCGTTCGGCAGCATCTTCGGGTTTCAGCGTGATCCTGCTGAGCAGGGTCAAATGTGGCTCGAAACGGGGCGTGTTATACCGCTCACTCAGATGTGCTATGATGCGCAATAGAAGGCGCTGCCACTCCTCCTCAGGTATCAGCCACAACGAGAGATCGGCCACGTGCTATCCCTTCCGAATTACGCTTCAGAGGACAACCCAAGTTGATACGGATGGACATCCTGTCCAGTTTATGGTAAACTGTGAATAGAACAAGGGCGCAAGCGTTGACACACTGATGAAGATACTGTGCCGTACTCTTTTCCAGCATTATATGGCATTTCGCCTCTGGTGGCACTGCCGAAACAACCCACAGATGGCACGCCGCATCGTCCACCTGACTATGCTGATGCAGGAAGAGTCAGATGTGCTGTTAGGACGTCTGAGATAGTTGGACGGACGCGTGACTAGCGCTGCAAAGCTGGTGCGTTCTCGAGGAGATCAGTGCCTCAGACTCTCCCACAGCTCGGCGAACTGTGCCAGCTGCTCTGGTCGGGCTGACGAGTACCACTTAGAGGCGGGCAGATCTGGTTCCTCGCGGCTCAGCCCTTCGAGAATGCGCAGTGCATTTTCTCCGTCCACTGCAGCAGGATCTCCGCCACTACGGCGCAGCTGTAAGCGGACGGTGCCTATAGCCACGTGAAGTGGTTCAATTCCTTGTTCACCCGGTAGGGTATGAAGCGCATGTGGCATGATCAAAACCTCCAAATCTGATCTTCCGATCTCCTCCACTACAAATTGCAGAGCTTCTTCCATCGTGCGCGCCGGGATCATATGCAAGTGGCACACGATGTCAGGGTGTTCAGCTCCCACGATGATCACTTTGTGGTGCAGAAGCACCTGAGCCAAAAAGTAGGCGCGCTGGGCGCCAGCGGGATAGCCGGTGCGGCGTAGTTCCGCCAACAACGTGGCTATATCCTTGGCCGAATGCATGATTTCGTAGAAACGTCGCTCGCCACTGCCAAGCCCCACACCCTCTGGGCAGGGGGCGGGCACAATGATGTAACCACCTTGCTTCAGCACTGGTCTCGGTGCGCGGAACACATATGTAACGGCGCGGGTGGCTTGGTAGAGGTTCGCGTCCTTGGGATATCCGACGCCGGCGATCACAAGGTCATATTGCCGGTCCACCGGCACCTCACATAGCTCACGCGCCAGCGCGACCAGCTCGCGAAAAGCCTGCTCGGGGTCCCCTGCATGCACAGCGACGATCCGCTCCTGGTCGTCAAGCACCACATTGAGGATGAAACGCAGTCCTGCCCGGTGGGCAATTTCGCGCAACGTCCGATGAAAGGGGTTCCCGTCAATGCATCCCAGTCGCGTATTGGGATGGTCAGTCAGCTGGGGACCATGCGTGTAGGCGATCGTGGCTTCGCCGGCGGCGCCGATGGCCACTGTCTTGGGACCGCCGGAGTATCCGGCGTAAAGATGGGGTTCCACCACGCCGGTTGCGATGACCAGGCCTGCCTCTGTCACCAGCCGGTTGATCCAGATCGGTGCGCCGGTCGTCGTGGTGCCCAAATGCGCTAGTTGTGAGCCATCCAGCGCGGTGTGGTCCACCACGCGGTAACGCTCCAGGATAGACGCGCCGAGCTTGGCGATCTTCTCGGTGGATGTGCTGGGACGATGTAATCCGGTGCCGCACAGCAGGGTGATGGCCTCGTCGCGCACTCCGGCCGCATGCAGCTCCTCAAGGAGAGCAGGCACCAGAAGTGCATCCGGGCACGCGCGTGTCGCATCGGTGAACACCAGACAAACCCGCTCGCCTGGCTTGGCCAGCTGGCGTAACAGTGCGCTACCGATCGGGTTGGCCAGAGCTTGTTGGATCGCGGTGGCAGGCGCCGCTAGTGGAGGCATCTCTTTGGATTGCAGAAGTGTGCCCCGCATAGAAGGCAGCAGAGCGAATTCCAGCTGCCTCTGGCCAAAAGGAACGCGATATATGAGCTTACCTTTCATCTCGGATGATCCGGGATGTAGCTTGAGCTACCACAGGCGCTGCACACGATCCCAGATGACATGCGCGAGCTCTTCTTTGCTCATCAGCGGCAATGGCTCGACCGTGCCATCTGCCCAAAGCAACGTGACTCGGTTGGTGTCCACCCCAAAGCCGGCGTCCGGTGCACTCACATCATTGGCTATAATGAGATCGAGGCGTTTTTGGCGCAATTTCGCTCGGGCATTGGCCAACAGGTCGGCGGTCTCGGCGGCAAAGCCAACCACCACACGCGGTCCGTGCCCCGCCGCACGCAGATTGGCCACTTCTCCCAGGATATCCGGCGTGCGTGTCAGCTCCAAGGTCAAACGTCCCTCTGCCTTCTTGATCTTTTGTGAGCTGACCTGGACTGGTCGGTAATCGGCCACGGCGGCGGCCATGACCAGTGCATCGGCACCTTCCAGTGCTTCCAGAACGGCGTCGCGCATTTCTGAGGCCGACTCAACCTGCACCAGCTGCACCCCATAGGGATCCGGCAGAGCGGTCGGCGCCGTGATCAACACAACCTGCGCACCTCGGTCGCGCGCAGCCGCTGCCAATGCATAGCCCATCTTGCCACTGGAGCGGTTTCCGATAAAGCGCACCGGGTCGATTGCCTCACGCGTGCCTCCTGCGGATACCACCACACGCCGTCCTGCTAAGTTGCCGTCACGTGCCAGCACCAGCCGCGCTGCGGCGATGATCTCCTCCGGTTCGCTCATCCGCCCCACACCCGATGCGCCGGAAGCCAGATGACCGGTTGCCGGACCGACCTGGATCGCTCCGCGTGTCTGTAATGTCGCCAGATTAGCTTGCGTGGCAGGATGCTCCCACATATGGCTTTCCATAGCAGGCGCGAGTACCAGCGGCGCCGTTGCCGCCAGCACCAGGGCGGTTATCAGGTTGTCAGCGATGCCATGCGCCAACTTGGCCAGCGTGTTGGCTGTGGCAGGGGCAATGATCACCAGGTCGGCGCTCCTGGCCAGCGCGATGTGGGGGATCAGCACGTCCCCCGGCTGAGCTTGTGCGCTGGTGTCCGCGTCCAGTGCGAACATATCATAGTGCGCGCGACGCCGTGTCACCGACTCGAAGCTCAGCGGTGTCACAAAGCGCATCGCCGATTCGCTCAATACTACATCCACTATAGCACCTGCCTGCGTCAGATGGCTGGCGAGTGCCACTGCCTTGTATGCCGCGACACCGCCGGTTACACCTAGTAGAATGCGTTTGCCCTCCAGCAGTCGATCACCCATCGTGCGTTTTTCCCCTTATGCTGACCTAGGCCGGTTCATCTCCCACAGGATGCGCAAGCCGTGCAACGTCAGCCAAGGATCAATCTTCTGGATCACATTTGTCTCACGCGCGATGATTTCCACGAGTCCTCCGGTGCCGATCACGCGCATGTCGTCACCCAATTCCTTACGAAAGCGTGCCACCATGCCCTCCACCAGCCCCACATATCCGAATATCAGCCCCGATTGCATCGAGTGCACCGTGTTGCGGCCGATCGGATCAGGGGGACGCACCAAATCGATGCGCGGCAACTTCGCCGTGCGACTAAAGAGCGCCTCCGCTGCGATGCCGATGCCCGGCGCGATGGCACCACCCAGGTACTCGCCTGTGCGTGAGATGGCGTCGAAAGTGGTTGCCGTGCCAAAGTCTACTACACATGCTGGCGCACCGTACAATCGATATACTGCCACCGCGTCCACGATTCGATCAGCCCCCACCTCGCGTGGATTGTCATAGCAGATCTTAACCCCGGTATTGACGCTGGCGTCGACGATGAGCGGTGCATAGCTCAAGTAGGCACGACACGCTTCATCTAAGATGCCTGTGAGGGGTGGCACCACGCTGCACATACAGGCGCCATCCACGTCTCGTGGTGCAAAGCCAGCGTGACGCAATAGGCTGATCATCAGGATGCCGTACTCATCCGGCATCTTGTGGTGGTCTGTGCGCACACGCCAATGTCCGCGCAGTGTCTCACCATCGTATAATCCCAACGTGATGTTCGTATTACCTAGGTCGATACAAAAGAGCACCTCCTTACCTCCTTTGCTGAATCTACCACATCCGCTTCTAAATAACGAACCCCGTTCGCAGGGCAACGGGGTTCAACGAGGTGATTTGGTTAGGATGTGAGAATTACATCTTCGCCTTGACGCTACCCGTCTCAATGCGCTTCCAGGCGGCCACGACTGCTACCACCAGGATGATGGCGATAATCACTTCAGGCAGCGCGTTGGTTATGAGGATGGGGGGCATCAACTCCCATGGCACGTAGTTGAGCAAACCGGCCAGACCCAGCACTAAGATCGTGTTCGTGAGAGTGCCCACGATTGCGGCAACCACGAGCGCCAGATACTCACTGTTCTTCTTGAGCGCTGCGTAGGCAAAATACGAGGTGATGCCGATGATGATGCGCGGCACAATCGCCACCAATGGGTTCTTAAACAGCGGGATCGTAGCGAGCGCGAAGCTGGACAAACCGAACAGCAAGCCGATGATGGCACCGACCAGCCAACCTTCCATCACAGCACCAATGATCACCGGCACATGCATAATGGTGGCATTTGCTGCTAGGTTGGGCACCGGGATATACCCCAGACGGGTCCATCCCAACAGGATCGAGATGGCGCCGAGGACGCCCGCAATCACGATGCGACGGGTATTGAGTGTAGTCGAAGTTGTTGCTTCCATAAGGTGAATCTCCCTCCCTTGAGCTCAAATGTGGTGACTAGAAGTAGGATACGAATGCATCTCTCTATGAATGTGGAACAACTTTTGCAAGGAACTGAGTACGCCCTCTCACCCCCCTTCCATCAGGAGAAAAGCCCTTGCTCACCGAGAGTACCGAACGCGTGCTACACATAACAACACCGAAACATGACAAAAGTAACACCCTGTCATCTAAGACCGATCGTGAAAGAGGCGATTAGCATAATACCCAGTCCAAAGAGATGCAACCCGCTCAGGAATTGTATATTGGGATCTCCGTTGGATCTCTTGACAAACAGCAGTCCCCCTTGTGCGACCAGCAGTATGGTGATCACGGCGATGGCAAGCACTTGGCGTACGCCAAGCATTATGATGAGCACCGCTAGCTGACCTGCCAATACAGCGGGCTGCCATATTGGCTGTCGCAGCAATCCCACATAGCTGAAAGTCAAGCATATCCCCAGTGTAATGCCAAGCCAAGAAGGCTTGCCCATTGCGGCACATCCGATCATCCATGGAATGCCGAACTGCCCCCACGCGGTTGTCACCGTCAAACGCCACGGATGAGTGCTCATAGAAGGGATTATCTCCTTGTGCCACAATGCAGCCAGCCACGCCAGCACCACTGCTGTGCATACCAGCGTCAAGGCAATGGAGCTCAGCAATGCTCCGATTATCAATGCTGCTGGCAGCAAGCTGCATATTGTGACGAAATCTTCGCCGTTCTGTGGCCAGAATGTGGTACGCCACCAGGCACTTCGGCGGCCCAGCCAGTTTGCCAGTCGCCATGCTGGTGACCCAGCGTGGGTGTAGGGCAATAGAATCAGCGGTGCGCTGTGATCCACATCACTGGCGGCGTGCCAGAGTTGTGTCCAGACCCCACGCGGCGCCGTCCCTAATTCCCACAGGGTGCCCAACACAGGGTCGGCCAGCAACCAAGTGAGCACTACAATGCCAAGGCGCGTCAACGGCGGTATGTCACTTTCCCAGAAGATGCCGCTCGCTATGGCCCCGCTCAGTGTGGCCCAACCTGCACTGATATGCCAGATAGGTGCACGCAGGCGCACCCACAGCTGTACGATGTGCCCAGCTGATTGCTCCATAGCGATAGATATCTCATCTATGCAAGGCACGCACGACCGCTCGGATGTGTTCGGGCGTCGAGCCGCAGCATCCGCCGAAAATTTTCACCCCCAGCGCGACGAAACGCAGGGCATAGTCCGCCATCGTCTCTGGCGTCACCTCGTAGTGGAGCGTGTCGCCCTCTGTACGGGGGAGACCAGCATTGGGTTTGGCCATCAATAGCGCTTGTGGCTCCGCCTCGCGCATCGCGCGTATCGCCTCCAGGTTTTCGGGCAGGCTACGTCCACAGTTGGCGCCGATGACGTTCACGCCTAGCGCCCATAGTTCATGCGCTGCTTGTGTTGGAGTGACTCCCATCATTGTGCGCCCGTGCGTGTCGAAGCTCATCGTCACGAGCACAGGCAGGTCGGTCACGCGACGCACGCCCTCCACAGCTGCTTTGGCCTCCTCCAGGGCGCTCATTGTCTCGATGAGGATGCCATCCACCCCTCCTTCGGCAAGCGCAGCCGCTTGCTCGGAGAAAGCAGCCACGGCATCTTCGTAGAAAACCGGGCCAAGGGGTGCCAACAGCTCTCCAAGTGGGCCGATGTCGCCCAGCACCAGCGCCGTGCTGCCGGCTGCCTGACGCGCCAATTGCGCTGCAGTCAAGTTGACCTCGCGCGCCCGCTCCACTAACCCGTGGCGTGCCAGGCGGTAGCGGTTCCCGCCAAACGAGTTGGCCAGAATGATCTGGGCCCCCGCATCCAGGTAGCTACGGTGTAGCGATAGGATTGCTTCGGGATTCTCCAGATTCCACCGTTCGGGTGCCGTGCCTCTGGGCAGACCGGCCTGCTGTAAAAATGTGCCAGTGGCGCCGTCGGCGATCAGCACTCCAGGTTGGCTCAGCAAATCGCGTAATGTTGTTCTCATATGCAAAACCCTTTCGTCTCGACCGGAAGCTGTGAATTCAGTGCGTTGTCCCCGGCTTGGAGAGCAAGCGCTGCGGGATCGGAGACCTCCTCGTCCATTTGATCGCGCATTATAAGCCTAGCGCTCACTTTTGGCGAGCGCGCGGGACACAAGAAGCCCTACGAGTTCGAGGTTTCGTGCAGAGGTGTCGACAAAAGCTTCACCTGGAAGACCATGCTCGGCGAGCTGCTGTGCCAACGCGGGATGGAACCACGTGAACCCGGTCACGAAAAGCAGAAGCTAGCACAGGACCGCGTTTGCGGGCAAGTGCGGGCAAAGAATCCGTATTTCTGGAAAAATTGAAACACGCGGCGACAATATGGAAAACTTGCCCGCACAGGGGCTAATAGCCGCATTTGCGGCTTAGTGGGGCATTAATTTCCACAATCATCGCTCTGAGATCGCAGAGCGCATGGATGCCGCCGAGGTACCGGAGGCTGGCGACTTGGTTGTCATTGATGTTGTGCATCCAGGGAAGTTTTGCCTGATCTGGCAAGCCTTCTCCACGTTGGCCCTGGGGCAGTGTCCTCTGCACCGGGGGCTCTCTTGAACAGCCAGGAGATTGAAGAGGTTGGCTCAAATATACGCCCAATGCTGGCGCTAGGGTTTGGGATCATCTGCTAGATTGCCGACAATTGATTGGGAGTGTGCTGGCCGGGGGCGGTGGTCACGAGGTAGAGGGTTCGCTGACACTGGACAGCATCATCGGTGCGTGGTACAGTGAGAGCATCGGCGCCGCGATCTATCTGCCGATCATTCGCAAATGAGGTGGTCAGCAAGATAGTGCATGACACCCCGCTTTACGAACGCATCTATGCTGTGGTGCGCCAGATCCCACCCGGCAAGGTGGCCACTTATGGTCAGATAGCCGCCATCGTGGGAAGCTGCACGGCGCGCATAGTGGGCTATGCGCTGGCTGCGCTTCCGTTTGACACCGATGTCCCTTGGCAGCGCGTGATCAACCGATTGGGCAAGGTAAGTCCACGCAGTGGCGGCGCTGGTGGCGCCTTACAGCGTCAGCTTCTGGAGGGGGAGGGAGTGCATTTCGATCATGAGGGTCGCGTGGATTTCACCGAGGTCGGTTGGAATGGTCCTGAGCGGGAGGAGCCATAAGGTACTTGCCTGAGAAGCTCGGATAATTGGTGTCTTTCTTGTGCGAATCATAGGGTGCCACTAAAGAAAATATAGATTTGCAATCCAACTTGATTGGGCTATAATAGCCTACCAAGCTTGTACGCTCTCTAGATGCGCGCGGGCAGATGGAGCATGCCGCGCAGCCCCCGTATGGCAGCAAGTGCTCCGTCGGCCAGACATTTTCGGGCATGTGGCATAGGCACAGGGTGGATGACCGGCAATCATGCTGAGAAGCCTTGAGAAGATTTGTGGGTCGTCTTTATAGCAGCTGAACAAGATTATCTATTATGCAGTCTCAGGCAAGTGGCAGCAAAGCCAGCCTATAAGCTCTCGAAACAACCCTCATTTTATCCAGTTGCAGAGGAGGAAAAACCATGCGTAAGCTCAATTTTTTCAGTTTGCTGGTCATCCTGGCGCTCCTGGTGACTGTCTGGCCGTCTTTGGCCCGGGCAGCGGAGCCGCAGCGCGGTGGCGCGATCGTAGTGGCCTACAAGGACGACCTGGCCACGCTGGATCCGGCAATCGCGTATGACTGGACCAACTGGCCGGCGGTCAAGATGGTTTTTGACGGTCTGCTGGACTATGATAATACCACCAATTTGCTGCCACGCCTGGCAGAAGCGATGCCCGAGGTGAGCGCCGACGGCACAGTCTACACATTCAAGTTGCGTCAGGGCGTCAAGTTCCACAACGGTCGCGAGCTCACCGCTGACGACGTGGTGTATACCCTCACCCGCGTGCTGGATCCCAAGACCACTAGCCCTGGCGCTGGCTTCTACCTGGGTATCAAAGGTGCGCAGGAGTTCATCGATGGCAAGGCAACCGAGGTGGAGGGTATCAAAGCGCTGGACAAATACACGGTCCAATTCACGTTGACCCAGCCAGATGTTACCTTCTTGAATAAAATTGCCCTCAATTTCGCTTACATTGTGCCCAAGGAGGAGGTAGAGAAGGATCCCGCCAACTTCGGGCACAACCCAGTGGGCACCGGACCCTTCCTGTTTAAGGAGTGGCAGCCTGGTCAGTATCTGGTTTTTGAGCGCAATCCGGAATACTTCTATGAGGGCCTTCCCTATCTGGATCAGGTCAAAATCGAGGTGGGTGTTGAACCAGATGTGGCCCTGTTGCGCCTGGAAACAGGAGAGATCCACCTGATGGGCGATCCGCCACCCGGCGCCGAGTGGACGCGCATCTCCAATGATCCGGCGTGGCAGAACCGTATTGAGGTGCAGCCGCAGGTTAGTACCATCTACATTGCTATCAATGTAACGGCGCCCCCCTTCGACAATGTATTGGTGCGTCGTGCTCTCAACCATGCCATTGACAAGGAGCGCATCATTCAGCTGCTGAATGGTCGTGGCACCGTGGCCAATCAGATTCTGCCACCACTTATGCCAGGGTATGACCCCGACTATGAGGGTTACGAGTACAACCCGGAGAAAGCCAAGGCGTTGCTGGCAGAAGCTGGCTATCCCAATGGCTTTGAGACCAGCATTGAGTGCATTGCCGTAGAGCCACAGCTTGGGCTGTGGCTCT
>JASFBB010000079.1:0-2749 GCA_036172345.1 Anaerolineae bacterium | reverse complement strand
GGTCAACGAGGCGGCCATCCTGGCGGCGCGCCGCAACAAGAGAACCATTGACATGGCCGAGTTCCAGGAGGCGATCGAGAAGGTCATGCTGGGCCCGGAGCGCAAGAGCCGCATCCTCACCGAGCGGGAGAAGGAGATCATCGCCTATCACGAGGCGGGCCATGCGCTGGTGTCCCGTATGACTCCTGGTGCAGACCCGGTGCAAAAGGTGAGCATCGTCGCACGCGGCATGGCCGAGGGGTATGTGCTCCATCTCCCCGAAGACGACCGCACGCTCATCAGCAAGTCGCGCCTCCTGGCCGAGATGGCCGTGTATCTGGGCGGTCGCGTGGCGGAAGAAGTTGTATTTGACGACATCACCACCGGCGCGCGCCAGGACCTGGAACACGTGACGCGCATCGCCCGCTCTATGGTCACGCGCTACGGGATGAGCGACAAGCTGGGACCGATCACCTTTGGCGAAAAAGAGGAGCTGGTCTTCCTGGGCAAGGAGATCGGAGAGCAGCGCAACTACAGCGAGGAAGTCGCCTATATCATCGACGAGGAGGTGCGCAACCTGGTCGAACGGGCGTACCAGCACGCGCGCGACATTATCACCCGCTACCGCGACAAGCTGACACTGATCGCCACGCGCCTGATGCAGGAAGAGACGCTGGACGCTGAGCAGTTCGAGAGCCTCTTCGCCGACACACCGCCGCAGCCCAAAATCGAGCTCAAGCCCCAGCCGGTCACCGTTTGACAGGGAAAGGCCGACAATCTCCCGCAGGCACAGGAGCCCTCACCCCCTACCGCTCTCTCCCACGTTGCGGGCGAGGGGGTAGGGGTGCAGAGGTTACAAAACGATCCAGCCGCGCCGCACGTATAGGAACTGAGCCGCGCACCTCAGCAAGCGGCCAGCCAGCGGCAACCCCCTCTCTGCGTGCGGAGAGGGCTGGGGTGGGGCGCTCCCTCACGGTCGCGGCTCAGACTCGGCCAGGTGGCGGCGCAGCACCTTGCCCACCCCCGACTTGGGCAGGCTGGCGCGAAACTCGATATATTTGGGCACCTTATACGGCGCCAGACGTGCCCGGCAGAAGGCGCGGATTTCTTCTTCGTCTGCCTGCACTTCGGGCCGCGGCACGATAAACGCTTTGACGCGCTGATCCACTCCGCCCACCGGCACACCAATCACCGCGGCCTCCAGCACGGCGGGATGTTCATACAGCACATCCTCGACCTCGCGCGGATAGACCTTGAGCCCTCCCAGAGCGATGATGGTGTCCTTCTTGCGATCCACAATGCGAAAGTAACCATCGATGCTCATCACCGCGATGTCGCCGGTGTGCAGCCATAGCTTGCCGGTGCGATCACGCCGCAGAACGTTGCTCGTCTCCTCGGGCATTCCCCAGTACCCGCTCATCAGCTGCGGCCCGCTGACGCACAACACCCCCGGTTGCTCCGGCCCCAAGCTCCGCGTCTCGGTCTCGCTGTCCACGATCTTGCAATCCGTGTCCGGCAGCGGCAGCCCGATGGTGCCGATGCGGTCTTCGCCGTGGAGGGGGTTGCAGTGCGTGATCGGGGATGCTTCGGTCAGCCCGTATCCCTCTACCAGCGTCCCGCCGGTGATGCGCTGGAATTCTTTCTGCACCTCGCGCGGGAGTGGCGCGGCGCCGCTGATGCATGCCTTGATGGAACGCAGCCGATACTGCCCCGCCCGCACCCCAGGATGTTGATTCACCGCCAGAAACATCGTGGGCACCCCCGGAAACAGGGTGACCTGATGGGCATCGATCGCCGCCAGGAGATCATCCAGCGAGCGCGGATTGGCGATCAGCACCTGGGTATAGCCGCGATAGACCGATTGATTCATGCACATGGTCAAGGAGTAGCTATGCGTGAGCGGCAGCGCGGTGAGCACCGTTTCCGCGCCGGGCGTCAGGTTGGTCAACCAGAAGGCGATCTGCACCGCGTTGGCGACGAGATTGCGGTGCGTCAGCTGCGCCCCCTTGGGCACGCCGGTGGTGCCCCCGGTGTAGAGCAGCGCGGCGGTGTCCTCCGGCGATATCCGGGCAGGGAGCATTTGAGCAGGATCAACGCGCAGCAGCTCTGGCAAGCGATGGAGCTGCATCCCACCATAGGCACCCCTCGCACCCTGATCAGCCGAGGCTGCCGGCACCTCTGCGCTCAGAAGAGACACCCAGGAACGCGCGGCAAACTCCTCTAAACCGGTCAACACCACATGGCGCAAGCCGCTGGTTGTGGCGGCAGCTTGCACCTGCTCCCACTTGGCATCCCAACACAATGCGACGGCGGCGCCGGCGTTGTGCACTTGCTGCGCGAATTCGCGCGCCACATAGGCGATATTGACCGGCACCGCGATGCCACCCAGACGCCAGACGGCGAAATAGCCGATCACCATCTGGGGGCAGTTCGGCATGTAGAGCGCTACCCGATCGCCCTTATGCACGCCGAGCTGCTGCAGCGCAGCCGCGAGCCGACTCACCAGCGCATCCAGCTCGCGATAGGTGACGGTGCTCTGGGCGAAGATCAAGGCGGCCTTATCCGGATGCCGCTGCGCCGTATCCCTCAGCAGATCATCGAGCGAAACCGCGGGATACTCCAAGCTGGCGGGCACTTGGGGTGGATAATGTGCATGCCAAATTCTCGTTTCCATAGGGATTGTCATGCCTCCTCCATTATCTCTAAACGGCCCTCCGGCGATTCTAGAGAGTACAAAAACCGCGATGCCTTTGTCAAGGCCGATCAGGGG
>JASFBB010000078.1:0-13426 GCA_036172345.1 Anaerolineae bacterium | reverse complement strand
CCCTCGTGCATCGGTAGAGAAAGCGCACGAAATACTGGAGAGGTTGCTCGATCCAGAGATGTATTATCCGTTTCATTTGAATGTCATTCGTCACGGTCGTGAGGTGTGTCAGGCGCGCAATCCTCGCTGTGCTGGGTGCATACTAAAAAATTGGTGTGATTATTACCGCATTCAAAATAGGTAAAGCTGTGGCCCCCGGAAGTGGGATGAACAAAGTCTGCCTCTAGTGCCTCGTCAGCAACTACTCGGGTAGGGTAAGCAGCCATAGATTGTGGTCCAACGCGCTCACGAAAACGACGGAGCGTCCATCGGGTGCCACTGCCCAATCGTTATTGGCGATCTTAAAAGGAACCTTCTCCGGGTCGGTCAGTGCACGCGCTGTTCCGTTTTGCGCGTCGAATTCCCACAGCTCGTGAAAGGTGGCTGTAGGACGCAGCGGCACGATGAGCAGGCGATGGTCATCACGCCAGCGATGAGAACCGAATAGTTCGCTGGGGAGCTGCTGGCGTTGAGAGCCGTCCGTGCGCACCAACCAGGTGCCGTTCTGATGGCGCTCCTGGCTGAACGTAATCGAATACGTCAGCCAGGTACCTTTGGGCGAGATGCTTCCTCCGCGCAGACGATCCGAGCGCGCTAACTCAAGGCGATTGCCGTCGGGCAGTGACAATGCCCATAGCACTTGTTCGTGCGCTGACAAGGTTTCACGTCCGCTTACGATCAAAACCTCATCACTCGCCCACCCCAAGATGCTCCCACGCGCCAATCTGGCAACCATATGCTCCCCGCTACCATCTAAATTAACGACCCGCATTTCTGCTGTGCGACGTTCAACCGGGAGATTCTCATTGCCAATCTGCCAAGCAATGCGTGTTCGGTCGGGCGAGATGGCCACCGATCGTCCATCAGCCGGCACTGTCCAACGCTTGCGCGCCGGTCCTGCTGGGCACACAAGCTCCTCTATAAAGGTGGTCTGCCCCTGAGGCACGATGCGGTAGGAAAGATCAGCGGTGTAGAAACCGATATGGTCGCTGAACAAATACGGACCAGATTCAGGCGCGTCTACGCTTACGGCCCAAATTGCTGCGGGGCGTTCCGGTGAGGGGCGGTCGATAAACAATACTTGGCGTGCGTCAGGAGACCAGAACGGCTGGGTACAGCACCCTCCTGTGGTGAGTCTCTGCAGCGAGGAGGGGATAACGCTCCGTTGACGCGGTGGATCCGAGGGGATCGCTGTGCTGTCTGTGGAATTGGATTTGGATGAAAGGGCACAATCGGCAACAGAAGCAGAAACGGATGATAACGATAAAATCCCGTGTGTGTCTGCTGGGAACTCAGGTGGCCACGGATTGGCAAATTCATTGAGTAATGGACCACCAGCACTTGCCTCGGGCTGATCGTTTAGATGTTGCCACTTGCGTGGTTCGTCTAAATCGTATTGAAATGCTTGGCTGAACGCGCCACCCAGGGCCAGATTGTCCCAGTCCGTCTGGACAAGCGTCACCGGGTTGTATTTTCGTATGTGGGCGAGGTCACGAATCTCAAAGTGCAGATGTGGTCGTCCGAAGCATGTCTCGGCTGGATCGCCACTCAATGCTATCACATCGCCCGCTCTGACGAACTGACCCGGCTTCACAGAAGGCTTTTCCAGCAGGTGCCCATAGAAAGAGGCGTAGCCCAAAGTGGGATGGTCAATCATAAGGTTGTGCGGAGCGGAGCCAAAGCGCAATGCATCCACGGCAAACACCACGCCATCCGCCATGGCGATTACCGGCGTGCCACACGGAGCTGCCAGATCAACGCCGAAGTGGATGCCACCACTGCCTGCATACGTCGTGTGGTGCTGTCGAAATGCCCCGACCGTGTTGCCGTAAGGCTGGGCAAGCAGCCACGTGGAGGGCCCCGCTTCTCCTGAAAAGGGGAGGGTAAACAGTCGCTCTGAGGAAGGCGACTGCGCTTTGAGCACTGCCATCCCGAAGAAAGGGGCAAGAAACAGTGAGCTCCCGATGACAAGTAAGCTCAGACTAAAGAAAGGTTTGGGAAAGCTAGGAAATTGCACGGCGAATTTCACTTTCTATGGTCATTATATGTCGTTTTTGTCATAATATCTCTATGCAGAGTTTATCCTTTATCGGGAAGAAAATCAATTCTGGTGTCTGAGAAGACCATGGGGAAAAGCTTGGACAGCCACTCCCGTAGGAAGACAAATTAGTGAGCAGAGCAATTGGACGGTTTTCCAAGCCATTTTGACATTTGCTGGCTTATATGCTATATAAAAAGAGTGAAAGAGTTAATAAGAGTTCTTGCCGCTCTTGGTAAGTTGCTGGGTGTGATTTCCTGAAGGATGATACCGCAATGCATGCTTGCGCGGTGTGGACACGTCTGATCGCACAAGATTATAGCAGCACCTATTATTTCTATCAATTTCAAGTGCGGGTGCTGCTTCCACCCAGGTAGCGCCGGTCTCACTTTCACCGGGCGAGAAAATTTGGGGGCGTGGAGCAGCCAGATCCACGCCTTTTGCGTTTTAATTGATACGTTTTTATTGTAGATAGGTTTCATAGACCAATAAACCAAGCAGACATTGAGGAAAGGATGCAATGCTAGCTTGTCGGGGCGTGCGAGGTGCCACTACGTGTGAAGCAAACACCCGTGAGGCTATTTTAGCGGCCACGCGCGAGTTGTTGATCCACATGGTCGAGCATAATGGCATTGCTGAAACCGACATCGCCAGCATTTTTTTCACCACCAGCCCTGACCTCACAGCAGAATTTCCAGCAGTAGCGGCACGTGAGCTGGGGTGGAACCATGTGGCAATGCTATGTGCCCATGAGATTGCCGCGCCTCATGGGTTGCAGCGTTGCATTCGGGTGCTGATTCACTGGAACACTGATAAAGCCCCTGAAGAAATCCGACACATTTATTTGCGTGACGCCATGAATCTGCGTCCTGACTGGTCAGAGGTGGGTAGCAGAGGGTACCAGTGGCAGAATGTGGACGCTGCTGCGCTTGAATCGGTGGGTAGAAGTGACGAAGAGGTGAAGAAATGATCATCGTAATGCGTATGGGGGCTACCCAGCAGGAGATTGAGAGTGTGGTTGCGCGTGTGCACGAATTGGGCTTCCGCACCCACTTATCACAAGGTGAGGAACGGACCATTATTGGGGTTATTGGCGATGAGCGCCCTGTGGACAAAGATAGTCTAGCACGGATGCAGGGGGTGGAACGGATCGTGCCCATCCTGCGCCCGTTTAAGTTGGCCAGTCGCGATTTTCAGCCCCATGACACTATCATCGAGATCGCCGGCCATCTTGTGGGTGGCAAACGCCTTACTATTATGGCTGGTCCATGCGCCGTCGAAAGCCGCGAGCAGATACTGGAAACGGCGCAGCTAGTCAAAGAAGCTGGTGCCCATATGCTACGTGGCGGCGCTTTCAAGCCAAGAACTTCTCCTTACAGCTTTCAAGGACTGGGTGAGGAAGCGCTTGTTTATCTGGCTGAAGCACGCGAGCTCACCGGTCTGCCCGTTGTGACGGAGGTGATGTCGCCTGAGCAGGTGCCGCTGGTAGCAAAGTATGCCGATATCCTTCAGATCGGTACACGTAACATGCAGAACTATGCCCTGTTGCACGCCGTCGGTGAAGCTGGTTTCCCAGTGTTGCTCAAAAGGGGTATGATGTCCACCATTGAAGAGTTGCTGATGAGCGCTGAGTACATATTGTCGCACGGGAATCGCAAGGTGATCCTGTGCGAGCGGGGCATTCGCACTTTTGAAACCTATACGCGTAATACGCTGGACATCAATGCCATTCCAGTGCTCAAAGAGCTAACTCACCTGCCCGTCATCGTAGACCCCAGCCATGCCACAGGCAAGTGGAACTTGGTCAGTGCTGTCTCACGTGCCTCGGTGGCAGCTGGGGCGGATGGGTTGATCATTGAAGTGCATCCCCATCCAGAAAAAGCGCTCTCTGACGGTGGTCAGTCCTTACGCGCTGCGCGTTTCGCCGAGTTGATGAAACAGCTGGAACGTGTGGCCGAGGCAGTCGGACGCACCATGTGAGATTTTCTTTTGTATCGTTATTCACTCGCTTGATAACCCATCCGTTTTCATCCAGGAGATCACGATGAGCCGTTCTGATTACACGGAAAGCCATCTATATCGTCTACGTCACTCGGCCTCCCATGTGATGGCGCAGGCAGTTCTCGAGATGTTTCCCGAAGGCAAGCTTGCCATCGGTCCGGCCATTGAGGACGGCTTCTACTATGACTTCGACCTTCCTCGCTCGTTGAATCCGGATGACCTGGTCGCTATCGAGAAGCGCATGCGCGAGATCATCATGGCCGATTACACGTTTGTGCGCCGCGAGATCACCGCTGATGAAGCCCGTCAACTTTTCGCTGATCAGCCTTACAAGCTGGAGCTGATAGAGGGCTTGGTCTCTGGCAATTTAAATGAGGATGGCGAGACATCTGGTACCAATGAAACCAATGTGACATTGACAACGTACCGCCATAATAACTTCGAGGATCTCTGCCGTGGTCCCCACTTGGAAAGCACAGGGCAGATCAATCCGGACGGCATTAAGCTGCTGAGGGTAGCCGGAGCTTACTGGCGTGGCGACGAGCGCAACCCCATGTTGCAGCGCATCTATGGTACTGCTTGGGAGACAGCAGAGGACTTAGAAGCCTATCTCAAGCGCTTGTCTGAGGCGGAAAAGCGGGATCATCGCCGTTTGGGCACCCAGCTGGATCTCTTTAGCATTCATCCTGATCAGCTGGGAGGTGGCTTGATCCTTTGGCATCCCAAAGGAGCTCTGATCCGCCATCTGGTTGAGGACTTCTGCAAACGGGAACACCTGGCACATGGCTATGACCTGGTCTATTCACCTCACATTGGGCGCAGCACCCTTTGGGAGACAAGCGGACATTTGAGTTACTATCGCGAGAATATGTACGCACCCATGGAAATTGAAGGGCAACAATATTACCTAAAGCCGATGAACTGCCCATTTCATATTTTGATTTATAAGAGCGCATTGCGCAGCTACCGGGATTTGCCCTTGCGCTTCGCCGAATGGGGCACTGTGTATCGCTATGAGCGTAGCGGTGTGTTGCACGGTCTGTTGCGGGTGCGTGGATTCACCCAGGACGACGCACACCACTTTTGTCGCCCCGATCAGATGCCCGCGGAGATTGATTTTGTGCTCGATTTTTCACTGTACCTGCTCCGCTCTTTCGGCTTCAACGAGTTCAGCGCTTATCTGAGCACTCGCCCTGGCGAGCGCAAAGCGGTCGGTGGCGTCGAACAATGGCGCGCTGCCGAAAACGCTTTGGAGGATGCTCTCAAGCGCACCGGCATCCCTTACGAAATAGATGAAGGAGGCGGTGCTTTCTACGGACCCAAGATCGACCTCAAGGTGAAAGACGCGATTAATCGCGAGTGGCAGCTGACCACTATCCAGTTCGATTTTAACCTGCCGGAGCGCTTCGACCTGACTTATATGGGTGAGGATGGACAGCCTCATCGCCCCTATATGGTGCACCGAGCCCTGTTGGGCAGTATGGAACGTTTCTTTGGCATCCTTATCGAACATTACGGAGGGGCATTTCCTGTCTGGCTCGCGCCCGTCCAGGCTGTGCTCATTCCGATCGCCGATCGCCATCTTGCATATGCCCGCCAGGTAGCAGCTCAGATGAGAGCGGTCGGTCTGCGCGCCGAGGTCGATGAGGGCAGCGACCGTATGGCCAACAAAATTCGTAAGGCTCAAGAACAGAAGATCCCTTATATGCTTGTAGTCGGCGATCGGGAGGTAGAAGCCGGCACAGTCGCTGTGCGGTTGCGCAGCGGACAGGATTTGGGGCCCAAGCCGGTCAACGAACTGATTGCGATGATTCAGGAAGCAATTGCTGCTAAATCGACTGTGTAGCGATGCTTCTGGATCATCAAGTCAAGCCCATATCTTATGGCAGCGGTAGTGATATCCAACGCCTTTCACGCGCGGAGCGATAGGCCGCTTCCATAACTTCTTGCACACGCATACCATCTTCGAAATCGGGCGGGCTCGGCTGGCCCTTCACCAAGCTGGAGATAAAGTCAAACTGACTGGCGATGTGGTAACGCAACCAGCCGATTGCAAATTTTGGTCCGGGTAGTACCGCTGGCGCCGGGTAGCGCTGCACACTTTCGATTGCCTTAAATCCACGATTGCCTCCCAAGGGCGCTTCTGGGTCGCGCGCATCAAAGACGTACAGCCAGTTGGGGTCCATCAGGCTGAAGCGCAATGCCCCCTTCTGGCCGTAAATCTCGATCCGCATCTCATCATTTGCGCCCGTTGCCAGCCGGCTGGCTTCGACTGTACCGATGGCGCCGTTCACGGTGCGCAGAGTCAACATAGCCAAATCGTCCACCGTTACGGGAGCACGGCGCTCGGGCTGACCGGGGAGAGGACGTTCTTTAATGAACGTTTCTGTGACAGCAAAAACCTCCGCGAAGTCGCCCAATAGATAGCGTAGTAAATCGAGCACGTGGGATCCCAGATCAACCAGCGCGCCACCCCCTGCTGCGGCATCCAGGCGCCAGGACATCGGACGGTTGGGATCAACGTATCCAGAGTGGAGATAGCAGGCACGAAAGCTGAAAACCTGCCCTAGGAATCCCTCCTCGACCAGCTGTTTGGCGCGCATCAGGGCAGGCACGAACCGTAGGTGGAAAGTTATACGGTGTAGCAGGCCAGAGCGCTGTGCTTCGGCCAACATTTCTTGTGCCTGCGCCAGATTAGCCGCAAGGGGTTTGTCGCAATAGACGTGCTTGCCTGCCTGCAAGGCTGCCATCACCACTTCATAATGGAGATGATTGGGGACACAACAATCGATGACGTCGATATCCTCCCGCCCGATCACTTCATGCCAGTCAGTGCTGCCAAATTCATATCCGGCCTGATCGATAGCCTTCTGCACCGAATCACGAGTTGCTGCACTGACACCCACCAATCTTACCCGTGCTGGCATCGGATCGTATATCAGCGGCAACGATTGATAGGCCAGTGTATGTACTCTGCCGATGAAGCCATATCCAATCAGTCCGATCCTGATCTCTGGAAGCGCACTCATCCGCAATGACCTCGAGGATCAAAAGTGGTTATATAGCCACTCCTCATAGCTGGGGAGCCAATCCCGGCTAAAGTGTTTTCAGAAGGCCCGTACGCTCATTAAAGCTCCTGATCAGCTCGTCGATCTGTTCTACCTGATTTTGGATGTCTGTCCAATAACCGGGGTTGTACCACTGCGCTTCGAGCTCGTCGGCGCTCTTGCCCTGTTGTTCCACCCACGTATAGTACTTCAGGTTGTGAATGCGCTTGCGACCGTAGTAACTCAGCTCTTCCACGTACTCGATGCCTTGACCGAGCAGATAGTGATGATAAGCGACAATAGCATCCTCGCGCGTGAACTCTCCGCGCTCCATAGTCAGTTCATGCAATCGGCTGGTATACATCTCCATCGAGTCTGTGAGCACCGTCAACACGACATCGTGGTCGCCCAGCTCATAGTAATGGGCAAACTTGATGGAAGACAGCAGGTTGGCGACTCCAGAAATGCCCAGCAGGGGCAGACTGGCGATCGTCTGTTCAGGGACGCCCTGAGAGGCCAGATAAGCCTGTCCGGCTGGCTCGTTGAAAAGACGAATGAGTTGCATCGTCGCCTCGTCGTCGATCGCCATCACCATATCCGTATTCTTAACATTATGGATCCAAGGGACGTGCTTATCGCCGATACCCTCGATGCGATGAGCACCGAACCCATTGTACATTAACGTGGGGCATTGCAGTGCTTCGCTAGCTGCGATTTTGCTGGTTGGGAAGATCTGCTTTAAGTAGTCGCCACAACCGATCGTGCCCGCTGAACCGGTAGTCAGTACCACACCGCGGTAGGTATCACCGGAGCGCAACGTTTGTCGCAGCACTTCCTCCATTGCGTGACCGGTGACGTAATAATGCCATAAGTAATTACCCATTTCGTCGAACTGGTTGAAAATAACAATGTCCTCCCCCGAGCGGCGCAGCTCCCAGCACTTGTCAAAAATTTCCTTGACATTGCTCTCGGTCCCAGGGGTCTTGATCACCTCTCCCGCTACGGACGCGAGCCATGCGAAGCGCTCCTGACTCATCCCTTCTGGCAGGATGGCAATCGAATCACAGCCCAGCAATGCGGAGTCGTAAGCACCACCTCGGCAATAATTTCCCGTCGATGGCCATGCCGCTTTCTGGGTGGTCGGATCGAATTGACCGGTGACCAGACGCGGCACCAGACATCCAAAGGCTGCTCCTACCTTGTGTGCACCGGTGGGAAACCATTTGCCCACTAGTGCAATAATGCGTGCCTCAATCCCGGTCAACGAAGGAGGAAATTCGAGGTAGTTTACAGCGCCGAAGCCCCCTCCGCTGGGTACAGGTTCGTTCTTCCACGTGATGCGAAATAGGTTGAGTGGATTAATATCCCAGAGGCCAATGCTCGTGAGTCTGCTTTTGATCGCATCTGGAATGATTTCCGGATCACGTTGCTGGGCAAAAGTGGGGATAATTATGCCGCGCTCACGGGCGCGTTGCACTGCTCGAGCAAGACGATCTTCATAGATAGTTAAGTCAATCATGAAAAGTCTCTCCGCGAAGTGGATTTATACGCTGTTTGGGATACTTGCCTTGCTGATGGTGTCCGCGTCCCCTGTCTCCTCGAAGCCAATTGCCTCGCGCAATATATAGAGCGGGCGCCCTTTCACTTCGTCATAAATGCGTCCCAAGTATTCGCCGATAATGCCTAATGTGATCAGCTGCACACCCCCGATAAATAATACACACACCAGGGTGGTCGCTTGTCCATAAAAGGGGGCGGCGCCCATAAACAGACGGGCGAAGATGACCACCACGGCGGCGACTGCGCTCAACCCAGCGATGGCAAAGCCAAGATAAGTGGCCAGTTGCAGGGGAAGATAACTGAAACCGGTGATGGCATCCAGGGCAAACTTAAACATCTTGCGGAAGGGATAATGAGTCTGTCCGGCGAAACGTTCCTCGCGCACATAGTAGACACCGGCCTGGCGAAAACCTACCCAGCTGGTCATACCCCGGATAAACCGATGCCGTTCGCGCATTTGTTTGAGGGCATTCACCACTTTGCGATCCATCAGGCGGAAGTCGCCTGTGTCCAATGGAATCTTGACATCGGTGATGCGGTAGATCAGGCGGTAGAATAGGGAGGCGGTGAACTTCTTGAACCAACTCTCCCCTTTGCGATGGGTGCGCACGGCATAAACGACTTCGTATCCTTCTTTCCACTTCTGGACCATATCCAGGATGACCTGTGGAGGATCCTGCAGGTCGGCATCAATGATCACCACTGCATCGCCGCTGGCAAAATCCAGGCCGGCTGTGACGGCAATCTGGTGGCCGAAGTTGCGTGCAAAGTCTACAATCTTGACCCGTGGATCACGTTGGTGGAGCTCGCGCATAATCTCAGGAGTACGGTCATGGCTGCCATCGTTTACCAACACCAATTCCCATGGTTCACCGAGGCTGTCCATTACGGCACTGATGCGCCTGTGCAGCTCATACAGTACCCCTTCCTCGTTGTAGCACGGGGCAACAATGGAATAACGTGGCCGCTCCATCACAGAACACCTCCCCTGTGGGACAGCTTGAGTTTCGTACTCCTCTATCCTCCTCACGCGGAGGAGGATACTTCGCTGAGGTTTAATTGTCGTACCACCCTTCTCACGTCCTCGAGTGTCTTCTCGACGACATGCGCACGCGTGCCGACCCGTTCAACAGATTTCATAGCACTTTGCACATCCTTGAGCCCGTTACCAGTGACCAATACGACGATGCGTTCCTCGGCACGCACCTGTCCACTGTCTAATGCCTTCAGCAACCCAGCATAGGCAGCAGCCCCTGCCGGCTCGGCAAAGATTCCACTGCCGCGTGCCAAAGCTGGGATCGCTTCCAGGATTTCGTCGTCGCTCACGCGGATGAAAGCGCCCTTCGTATTGCACACTGCCGCCATAGCTTTCAGGCGGTCGCGTGGCAGACCAGCGCTGATGCTATCGGCAACGGTGTGCGCTTCAATGGGTGGCTTGGTGAGCACATCCTCACGGTTGACCCAGGCATCGTAAAGGTAAGCTGAGCCGGCAGCTTGCACACCTATCAAGCGCGGCATATGCTCGATCCAACCCAAAGTGTACAGATCTCTCAGGCCCTTATGCAGTCCGCCGATGATGCATCCATCACCGACACTGACCAGGATAACATCGGGGGGCTGCCACCCCATTTGTTCACAGATTTCCAGGGCAACAGTCTTCTTGCCTTCCGTCATATAGGGATTATAAGCGGTATTGCGATTGTACCATCCGTACTCTTGGGCAGCAAGGAGGCACAGTTCAAAGGCATCATCGTAGCTGCCCTGCACCAACATCACCTGGGCGCCGAACACAAGCAGCTGGGCAATTTTAGCCGGCGGAGCGCTCTGCGGCACGAAGATTACATTGCGTTGACGTACACTGGCACATAGACCGGCGAGCGCGGCAGCGGCATTGCCTGTGCTCGCTGTTGTGATTACATTTGCTCCCTTCTCTTGGGCCTTCACGACGGCGATGGCACTGGCGCGATCCTTCAGGGAGCCGGTGGGTTGTCGGCCATCGTCCTTAATCCACAAATGTTTGAGCCCCAGCTCAGCCGCGAGGCGGTTCGCCCGCAGCAGCGGCGTCCACCCGATAAGCAACGGTGGCACCGGCGCATCGGCACGGATCGGCAGCAGTGGTCTGTAGCGCCACATAGAATAATCGGTGCTATGAAGGAGATCTCCTTGGCTGAGTCGGCGGGCAATCAACGCATAGTCGTATCGGACATCTAAGATGCCATCGTTCCCATGGTATGGGCAGACGTACTCCACCTCGTTGGGCTGATACTCCTTTCCGCAAATGAGACATCTCAAGCCTACGATGTGTTCCATACCCGGTTTTTGCGCTGGCATCATCCCTCTCCATAGATACTAGGAACAGCCTGTAAAGGCAATCGCTGATAAGGTTTCACAAGCCCGGCTAAATGGAATCAAGCGGTTGCTGTTGATTGGGACTGCCGATGGTATTGCTCAATCATAGCACGCAACTGGGCGATATGCTCCCGTTCGTGCTCCAGTATGCGTCGGATCACCTTGCGCATCGTCCACTCCTCCCCCTGATGATGAACAACTCTTCCCCGCTCCGTTTCCGGAACAGCGCGTAACCTTTCTAAGGCGACTCCACGTGTTGCCACCAGGCGGTACAGTGGAGCTTCTGGCCACTGCTTCAGACGGTCGGTATACCATAAATCAGATTCGGCCAGATGACAGACAATCTGGGCGACTGACCAGGCATCCTCGGATGGTCGCCAGTCCCACATTTCCTGAGGCATGCAACGTAACAGGTCCATCAGCTCTTGCCGCGAAATTGCCATCCAGCGGAAAAGGGTCTCCAGTTCATTAGGTTGTATAGGATCGTAATCGGTCATGAAAGTGGTATCTTCGGTTTCTTGGAAGTCCAGCAGAATCGGTTCGTCCGCTTTGGGAACAGGCTCACCCACATCACGCAATAGAGAAAGGTACTGCTCGATTGCGAGGCGAATGTTCTCTTTGGCCTCCTCGATGGTCGTCCCACGAGCAGATGCACCGGGCAATGCCGGCACGTGCGCAACCGGACCCTCTAGGGTGATAGGATCACCATGCGTTTCAATATATACCAGATATCGGGCCATAGTCTCCTCCCTAGGATCAAAAAGAATCAAAGAAGGATTGGGCTCTTGGGGCACAGGGGCAGCTTTCCGAATAAAGATGGATCGACATAAGGGAAAAGGCCGAGGGATACTAATCCGGCGTGATATGCGTGCCTGTCTCACCATTCAGGGCGCGTTCGATGTTTTCCGGGTTGGTGATGATGGCATATTGACCGCCTCGCTCTAGGAAGCCAATAATCGCTTCGATCTTGGGTGCCATGCTCCCCTTCTTGAAGTGGATCCCTTCGGCCAGGTATCGTTTCGCCTCGCTCAAGGTCATACGATCCAACCAGCGTTGGTTCGGTGTACCGAAGTAGAGAGCCACTTTTTCAACCGCGGTGCTGATAAGTAACAAATCGGCGTTAAGAGACGAGGCGAGCAATCCAGAGGCATAGTCTTTATCGATGACGGCCGCTACTCCCTTGAGATGGCCATATTCGTCTGCCACCACAGGGATACCACCCCCTCCCACAGTGATAACAACCACCCCGGCGTCCAATAACAGCTTCACCGCATCCAGCTCCACCACCCGTTTGGGCAACGGGGAAGCGACAACACGTCGCCAACCGCGGCCAGCGTCCTCGATCACGTTCCAGCCGTCCTTTTCGCGCCGTTCCCTTGCCAACCCTTCACTCATAAACGAGCCAATGGGTTTAGAGGGGTTTTGCCAAGCTGGGTCATCACGATCCACCTCCACTTGGGTTACCACTGTCACCACCGGCTTAGCGATCTGCATATCTGAGAGATGGTTGCGCAGGGTCTGTTGTAGCGCATATCCGATAGCACCCTGTGTATCGGCGCCGCACACATCGAGGGGCACTTCGTGCAACTCGTGGCGTGCCAGTTCCGAACGTCGGAGGATGAAACCCACCTGAGGGCCATTCCCATGGGTAAGAGCAATTTCCCAACCCATTTTGATCATCTGGGCAACGTGGTAGGTGGTTTCGCTAGCGGCTGCGTACTGATCCTCTACCGTCTGATGCGCTGAATTTTTGATGAGTGAATTACCGCCGATTGCCACGACCGCAACTTTGCGCCCTGTGCTATTCATATCCTTCTCTCCTGCACGCTGTCAGCGTGCACCCGGGCGGCGTTTCGCACCGCCCGGGTATACTTTGGATACACTCTTCAGATGAGTCACAAGTTGCCCATTGTCAGGGCCATCACCGCTTTTTGTACATGCAGGCGGTTCTCTGCCACCATGTAAATGACGGAGTTGGGCCCGCTGGCCACCTCGTCGGTTACTTCGTTGCCCCGATCCACCGGCATAGGATGTGTGAAGATAGCGTTATCGGTACGGGCCATTTTAGCAGCATCCAATGTCCAGCCCTGGTATGAGAGCGCCTTGGCAATCTCCTCTTGTTTCTTGAATTGGCCATCCTGATACGCGTTCGGGCTCATCCAGTTGCGCGCATAGACAATGTGCGCGCCATCCATACAACGCACCGGATCGCTTGTAATTTCAAGCGAGGTGCCCCATTCCTGACAGTTCTGTCTAGCCCAGCCAATTACTTCAGGGTCGAGATCGTAGCCATCCGGACGCGCGATGGTGACATACATCCCAAAGCGGCTGGCGATCAGGATCGCTTCCTGGACGCTACACCAGCTGCGTGCCAGAGCACCTTGCGCCCAAG
>JASFBB010000077.1:0-3872 GCA_036172345.1 Anaerolineae bacterium | reverse complement strand
CCCACTTCGCGCGCCAGCTCGGTCTTGCCCATACCGCCTCCGCCGCGGATGGTGGTCAATCGGTGATCCAGCACACATCGTAACACCGCATGCAGGTCGCGTTCGCGGCCCAGGAAGAATTCGGGGGTTGTGCCCAGTGCGGCGGGTGGGTCGGGCAGATCGTGCACCTCCAGCGGGCCGCGTGACACGTCGGGGAAGGGGATAGCGGCATGGGGATCGGGCGCACCAGCCTGCAGCTCAGGTAGCAGGACGAACTTGAGCGCCTCGATAGCTTGCAACGCGTCGGCCAGCTGCGGCCGCCTTGCCACAAGCGCGACGATGCGGGGATCGCGCGCGGCCTCGGCAGCCAGCCAACGCTCAAGCGCTCGGTTCGTCTCGGGGTCGGTGAACACGGCGGCGCGTCCAGCCTCGAATGCCTGGCGTACTGAGCGACCGGCTGCCAGGAAGGAGAAGAAGTGCATGGCGAACACTTGGGCCGCTGAGCCCAGGATGGGCTGCGCCGCGTCCACCGCCACCACATGGGACACCCTGGCATCCAACAGCGCCATAGCGATGTTCTGCGAGTGGCAGGCGCTCAGGAAAGCCACCCGGCACGGCGGCCCGCCAAGCGGCGCGAAGAGAGCCTGCAAGTGGGGCACATCCATCGGGTAGACCCCGCCGCGCCCGTCTTCGAAGACTATCTCCCCCATGTTGCCGTGGCCGCTGAAGAACAGCACATCCGTTGGGCCGTCGCGCAGCGCGCTCAGCAGATTGCCCGGCGTGGCAATGCAAAATCGCAGGACGCCGGCGCGTCCCAGGGCAGCCAGCTGCTGGCGGATGCGCTGCGCTTTGCGCTCCAAGCCCAGCTGTGGCACCGGCTCGCCGACAGCGTTCACCAACGGCTCGGAAAGCAAGGCGAGAATGTGCAGCGGTTGGGTCATCGAACTCTCCCTCCTAAAAACATCTCTCAGCGCAGCGGTGGCGTGAGCGTCCTCTCACGGATGGCGCGCTGCAGCTCGCGGCGGTCGCTCAGCTGGATCAACAGGTTGGCCAGCTGGGCGTGCCGCTTGGCCTCATCGGCGATGTTCTGGATGTTGGTCAGCTTCTCCTGCCAGCGTTCGCGGTCGGCATCGATGGTGATATTGCTGATGATGTCCCCCAGCCGTTCCGCGATCTGCGCGGCAGTGAACACCTCGCGCAGCTGCTTGTTGAGCACAGCGCGCTCGCGTGCCAGTTCCAAGTCGATCTCCTTGTAGAGGGCGCTCTGCAAGTTGCGATACATCTCATCCATCTTGAACGAGATCTCGTCCATTGCGCTCTTCTGCTCGCCATCGCTCGTCGCCGCGGCGATGGTGCGATAAACGGTGAAGCGGCTGCGCAGCAGTGCGGGGAAGGTCAGACCGGTGACCAGCGTGGTCAGGACGGTGGGTTGGACGGCCAACAGGTAGTGGAGGAAGCCCCACACGGCCAATGCCGCAACGATATTGAGCAGGAAAAGGATGAACGCATGCCGGTTGCGCAATGTGCGCCCGAAGTCGCGCTGGAAGATCTTGAACAGCTCATAGCTGGTGAGGAGGAAGCTGAGCAGCACCACGGCACCCACGGAGGTGTACCATGCGAGGGGAAAGGCATTTTCGGGCATAGGGCGCGCTTCCTCCTGAGCCGATATGGACAGGGTGGATCGCACAGCCAGATGCCTGGCTCCGCGGCGGCCGGCCGTGCGACGCTCACTTAAGTGAGCGCTGGATGCGCGGATCCACCTGGTAGATGGAAAGATCCTCGTCTTCGATGTTGACCGTGTGCGCTTCGATCAAGCCTTTCTCGACCAGCCCGTTCATCAGAGTGCTCAGGTCATCACCGGGGCGGTCCAGCTCCAGTGCCACCTCATCGGCGGTGACTGCACCGCGCGCACTGACCGCCTTGAGCAGCTCGAGTTCCTCGGGCGTCAAACTGCTGATCCTGTCAAAGATATCATCCAACATGCTCACGTGTCCTCCCATAGCAAGTCCTGGAGACACCGTTTGCTTTTCACAGTTATCCTTGGATCATTGTAACAGCAATCCATCGAGGCGTCAATGGTGCCAAGCGGATGCGTTGGCAAGAAAGCGACGAGGGGACTGTACTTGTTGGATCAAGTTGGATCCGGGATCCCAGATGCGCCACTTTATACAGCGTGGGCAGGGGAGGGTAGTGCCATTCAACGAGGTGATCGACAGGATGGATGGTTATCTTGACAGAATGGACTGCTGATGATATGATTGGTATAAGATATATTATACAAACCATAACGAGAACTGGAGAATGGACAGACAGAGATCAAGAGACAAACTCGCACCCCATCACAGTTGGCGTTGGAGGCAAAGGGATGACACAGTACAAGCATCTATCACGGGTTTCGGCGATGCCGGCTCAGACGATCACTGTGGGCAGCGCGGATGCAAGCCATCCGGCGCAAGCAAGGGACGCAATGGCAGCGCTGTGCTTCACGATGGGCTTCACGGTGGATTGAAATACAGCCAAAATGGCACGGCCCGTGTACAAACATGTTTTTATTATGTCAAGTTAAATCGCTTCCTTTGAGAGGGTTAAGATGGATGAGCCCAATTCTAAGCAACCGGACAACACGCCCCACACCACTATTGCTCGTGAAATCGAGCGCTTTCTGAACCAGCGCGCAGCGCGCTCGGTGCACACGGCGCGCACCTATCGCACCGGCCTGAGTCACTTTCTGACTTACCTGGCCGAACGGGGCATCTCTCCGGAAGATCCCCCTGCCCTACTGACGCGCGCGATAGCGTTGGACTTTATCCCCTGGCTGGCGCAGCAGCGCTTTGCCCCTGATTCAAAGGCGCCGGAGCAGCCCCTTTCGATGCGCAGCCGCCAGCTGTATGTGCGCGCCGTCTCCGGTCTCTACCGTCAGCTGGCGCTCGAAGGCACCATTCCCCTCTCCTATGGTGATTATGCCGCTCTCAATGCCGAGATGAACAAGGAAACCAGCTTCCGGCCACCGCCCATTGAGAAGCGCCTCCCCCCTGACGAGGTGATCGAGGCGATCCTGGAAGCAGTGCGACAGCCGCCACCCGAATTGGGACGCGACGACCTGGATGGGGCACAACGGCAACGCCTCAGGCTGATCTGGCTGCGCGATCAGGCTATTGTGTTATGTCTATACAGCACTGGCATGCGCGTCAGCGAGCTGGTGCGTTTGCGTCGCGGTGACCTGGACTACACCGATCAGGGCGCTTGGGTGCATGGCAAGGGAGGGCGTACGCGCTTCGTGCGCTTCTCCAACCAGGCCTGGCAGGCGTTGATGCGCTATCTGAGGGAGCGTCAGGACTCATTGGCCTCCGGCGCGCCGACCGACAAACCGGTGTTCTGTCGCCACGATCGCGCTGCCGGCAGCCGTCGTCTGTCGCTCAGCACATATTCAGTTGAGCGCCTCATCACCCACCTCGCTCGGGAAGCGGGTGTCCTCGAGCGCTTCAATCTCACCCCGCATTCTTTCCGTCATTACTTTGCTACCCGTTTCCTGGGGTTCACCGGCGATCTGGCGCTCACCCAAGATGTGTTAGGCCATGCGGATCCGGGCACCACGCGCGTCTATGCCAAGACCACCAAAACGCAACACATCCGGGCACACCGCGACCTGTTCGACAAACACGTGAGCGACGAAGAGACATCTTAACGCTTTCATTCTTCATCTACGTTGTTCCCGCCGCAATGGAAGAGCTCCCGATTTTTGGCCGGGAGCTCTTCAAGAGATTTCGTGGAGCGCACTACACGAGGAACAGCCACAACAGCGCTGAACGCTACATCTCCACCCAGACGGAACCTTTAGTGGCTGATTCGTAGGCCGCATAGATGAACTGCATACCGCGCAGACCATCGTATAC
>JASFBB010000076.1:0-1834 GCA_036172345.1 Anaerolineae bacterium | reverse complement strand
GTTGCAGCGGCTATGAAGACTGCCCAGTGCAATCCGCGACGTTCCAGAGCGAAGCGCGCCCGCGACCCCCATGTCCTTGTCAACAGCCGGCCGCCGGTCGAGGCGGGCCTCCGCTGCGCCTTGCCCGATCGATCTGTCGGGAAATGTGCGTTGTCTTTCCCACCCCATTGGGCAGGGGCACGGCAGCGCCGTGCCCTATAAGGATAAGGAGTGCCGAGATGGCGATATCTATCACGCGCACCATGGTCGAAAAAGCGCTCAGCAAGCGCACACCCTATCCACTCAAGATGTGGCGTTTCAACCCGGATGGCAGCATCACTGCCATCAACGCCATCGGCCAGAAATTCATCCTGGCCGTCGAGACGATCCGCCTCGATGACCTCATCGACGCGCCCAAGGCGCGGAAAAAGCGCCGATCTTGATGCCGCCCCGCTGCATCCGGCGAAGACCGCATCCACCGCATCCATCTCCGAGGAGTGACCAGCGCGATTCTGAGCCCGACCGTCACCACTGAGACATAAGGAGGGAGATTCCATGGCCACTACACTCACCACCCTGCGCACCCGTGCCGCGCGCACGCTGTCTGATGCCGGCAACCTCACCTGGTCGGCCGACGACCTGGACGAAGGCATCCGCAAAGCGCTCCTGGATTACACTCTGGCCCTGCCGCTCCTGCGCACCGTTGATATTGTCCTCGAGCAGGATGGCAGGCAAATAGACGTGCACAACCTCACCGACGTCATCCACGTTGCGGACGTATGGCTGCCTTATCACGCCGATGACCCCGAGCCGCGTCGCCAGCCCTTCCATCATTGGGTCGATCTCGAGGTGCTCTTCGTCGAAGGGGCCTACATCCCGCGCGCCGGCGACACGGCACGCATCTTCTGCCAAGTGTATCACACCCTGGATGGCCTCGACGGCGCCACGACCACCACCTTCCCCGACCAACATGCCAGCCTCATCGCCCTGGGGGCGGCTGCCTATTGTGTCGCCTCGCGCGCCGTCGACCTCACCGACCAGGTCACCGTGGATCGCGAGGCGGTCGAGCGGCTGCAGACGTGGGCGCGCCGTGCCATGCTCGATTTCCGCGATCGCCTCAGAGTGCTGGCGGGCCATGGCACAGGTGTGCCGCACGTCCCGTTGCCGCCGTTAGACCGCTATGATGGCACATGGGCGTAGGGGCAGTGCGGCGGGTCGTCCCAGCGTTGGCATGGGTGGACGCCCTTCGGGGCAGCACCTCTGGGATGGGTTGAGGTGGGATTGTGCCCTCCCCTTCCGTGGAGTGTGAGGGCGCGGGCTGGGGAGAGGGAGCAATAAAAAAATCCCCTGCTATGCGCCTTGCGCACCAGGGGAACATGCCATCACGTCACTGGGGGTCGAGGATTCGAACCTCGGCGTACGGATCCAGAGTCCGCTGTCCTACCGCTAGACGAACCCCCATCACTGCCTTCTATTTTACCACAGGTTGTGATGGTTGACAAATCGGCGTCGCCGCCTCGCGCTGGCGCACATGCGCCTCCACCGCGCGCACAAAGGCGAGGAACAGCGGATGCGGCCGTGTGGGGCGCGATTTGAACTCGGGATGGAACTGCGTGCCCAGCATGAAGGGGTGATCGCGCAGTTCAACGATCTCCACCAACCGCCCGTTGGGCGACAGGCCAGAGAAGACCATCCCCGCCGCCATCAGCTCCTTGCGGAACGTGTTGTTGAGCTCCCAACGGTGGCGGTGGCGCTCGAAGGCCAGCGCGCTGCCATAGGCGGCGTAGGCGATGGTCCCTTCCACCAGGCGGCAGGGATAGGTGCCCAGGCGCATCGTGCCGCCCAATTCGGCGAC
>JASFBB010000075.1:0-5509 GCA_036172345.1 Anaerolineae bacterium | reverse complement strand
CGACGCTCAGCCCGCCGAGCACGATCACCACGATCAGCACCAACGAGTAGGTGAAACGCGGCGCCAAGGTCAGACGGCGCGGCCGCTGGATGAAACGGCGATAGGCAGCCAGGATGGCGCCCACGATGAAGATGGCGGTGAACACGTCCAGGCCAAGCTTGTACACCAGATAGGTATGGCCGTACAGGAAACCGATGAAATGCGAGTGAATGGTCGCCAGGATGGTGCCCCACAGGAAGACGAAGAAAGCCCACGCCAGCGCCACATGCATGATGCCGGGGTAGCGCTGGCTGAGCACACGCACCTGCACAATGGCATACTGGATCAGCCGCCAGATGCGGATGTGCAGCTGATCCCAGCGCTTCTCCGCGCGTCCCAACCGCCACCACAGGCTGACAGCCTGATAGAGGCGGAAGAGCAGCACCAACGTTGCCAGGCCCATAATGCCATAGGCATACAGCTCCGGCGGCCCCCACGTATGCGGGATTCCCCAAAAGTCAATCCGTTCTGGCATCTTTGCACGCTCCCTTCTCTGGCCCTCTGGCCGCGGCTACTGCTTTGCCTGACGAACCTTCTCGGTCAGGGCCGGCACCAAGTCGAACAGATCGAGCGTCGTCCCGTAGCGGGCGATGTCGAAGATGGGGGCGCTGGCGTCGGTGTTGACAGCGATGATGGTCTGGCTGTCGGTGATGGCTTCGGCGTGTTCTGGCGCGCCGCTGATGCCCAGCGCCAGATAGAGGCGCGGCTTGACGCGCTTGCCCGACTTGCCCACCAGCCGCGTGGTGGGCAGCCAGCCCTGATCCACCACCGGGCGCGAGGCGCTCACCACACCACCCAGCGCTTCAGCCAGCTCCCGCACCATCTCGATGTTATCCGCGTTCTGGATGCCACGCCCTACCGAGACCAGGATGGCCTCTTTGGAGATGTCCACGTCGCCGCTCTCCGGCTCGATGTATTGCTTGAGGGCGATGCGTCCGCCCGCCACCGCTGTGGGGGCGACCGTCTCGACGGGCGGCGGCTGGGCGCTCTTGCCCTGTTCCGCCTGGAAGCCGCCCGGCACCATCGCCACCAGCGCGCTGGGCGCGGGGATCTCGCCCTCGGCCATCACCTTGCCGCCGCACAGCTGGCTGACATACATCAGGCGGCCATCGTCCGCGCGCACGCTGCGGCAATAGCTCACCAGCGGCCAGCCCAGCTGTACGGAAAGCCCGCCGGCGAGCTCGGCGCCGATCGAGGTATCGCCGAACAGGGTCACCCGTGGCGCCTGCGCCCCGATCAAAGCGGCGAGCGCCTGTTGGTAGCGGTCGGGGATGAAATCGGCCAGCTGCGGATCGTCCATCACCAACAGACGATCCACCGCCACGTCCTGCGCCAGGTTCTGCACGTTGTGTCCCAGCAGGACACCCACCACCTTGCCGCCGCTTGCCGCGGCCAGCTGGCGCGCGGCCGCACACAGGACATAGGAGATGTCCGCAATCTGACCCCTGAGGTGTTCGATCACCACATAGATGTCCTGGCTCATGGTCTCACTCCTGTGTTTGCCTTGCGCTGCCTCACAGCACGCCCAGCTCGCGGAACAGCGCCACTAGCTGGGCAGCGACCTCATCCGGCTTGCCATCCAGCATCGTGGCACGCGCGGCGACCTCGGGCTTGTACATGCGCGCCACGGCCGGGCCACCGCTGGTGTCCAGCGCGGCCACCGTCTGCTCCTCGATGGTGGAGGTCTTCATCGCCTGGCGGATGCGGGTGAACGCCACATAGCGGGGTGGCTGGTCCGCCGCCTGGATGCCCAACACCGCCGGCAGCGTCACCTCCAGCTCGGCGACCAACCCGCCTGGATACTCCTTGCGCACCGTGGCACGACCGTCGCCCAGCGTCACACCAGCGACATACCCCACGTAGGGCAAGCCCAGGTAGCCGGCCAGCAGCGGACCCATCGAGCCGTCCAGGTCGCTGTGGCTCTGCACCCCGGTCAGCACCAGGTCGGGCTGCAGCGGCTTGATCACCTCCGCCACGACACGCGCTATGGCATGGTTGTTGACCGACTGTCCGAAACTGCCACACAGCTTGATCAGGCGGTCGGCCCCCTTGGCGGCTGCGGTGTAGAGCACGTCGTCCACCCCCTCGAGGTCGGGCGCGATCACCGTCACCTGGCCACCGCCGCCCTCCTTGAGCAGGATAGCCTGCTCGATGGCGTGCCCGTCGAATTCGTTGAGCTGCAAACGCAGCGTGTCAGCGTCGAGGGCACAGCCACTTGGGTCTATCACCAGCTCTTCGACCAGGTCGGGTACCAGCTTTACGGGAACGACAATGTGCATGGGGTCACCTCCTTCAGTCACCCATCGCCTCAGCTAACAGCTCGGCGATGTCGCAGACGATCAGGCGTCCGGCGCCTGGCACCGTCTTGGTGGCGTCCTCGAAGCGCGGCGCTTCGTACGGACACGCCACAGCCAGGATGTCGGCGCCGACCTTCATCGCTTCGCGCACCCGCCACTCCGAGAGGCGGGTGTGCGCCTTCTCCCACTGGAAGCCGTCCATCCACATGCCGCCGCCACCGCCACCGCAGCACAGGCTGGTGGTGCGGTTGTGCGGCATCTCGACCAGCTCGACGCCCGAAATGGCGCTGAGCAGCTGCCGCGGCGCCTCGAACACCCCATTGGCGCGCCCCAGGTAACACGGGTCATGATAGGTCACGCGCGCGTTCACCTCGCGCTTCAGCAGGGGTTTCAGCGCGTCGAGACGCTCGGCGAGGAACTCGGTGTAGTGGCGCACCGGATAAGCGATGCCTAGCCGCGGGTATTCGTTCTTGAAGGCATTGTAGGCATGCGGATCGCCAGTGATAATCTCCTTGAATTCATATTGCGACAGGGCACGCCCGTTCTTCGCCGCCAGCATCTCGAACAGGCCACGCTCGCCCGCCAGGCGCTGCGAGTCGCCGTCGCTGACCTCCTCGGCGCCCAGGATGCCGAAATCCACGTGCAACGCGTTGAACACGTTGGCCAGCGCGCGGCTGACCGGCTGGACGCGCGGGTGATACGAGCCGTAGTCGCCCACAAACCAGAGCACCTCGACCGGCCGGCGCTCTTCGCTCATAATCGGCACGCGCGGTTTGACTCCCTTGGCCCAATCGGCACGCTTGCGCGGCGACTCACCCAAGGGGTTGCCGTAGCGTTGGGTGTTCTCCAACGCGATCTGTAGCTCCGAGGGGATGTTGCCCGCCAGTAAGAGCTCTTCCTTGGCGCGCGTCATCAAGCCGGCGGTGAGGGGAATGCGCACCGGACACACCTGCGAGCAGGCGTAGCACGAGACGCACATCCACACTGTCTCCGCTTCCGTCACCCGCTCGAAGCGTTGCGCGCGCAGGGCGGCGATCATCTTGCCAGGGGGAAAATCCATCAGGTAGCCGAAGGGGCAGACTCCGTTACACGTGCCGCATTGCAGACACGTGCGCACCTTTTCACCCCCGGCGATCTCGTGCAAGCTGGCGTAGAAGCTCTCGCTGAAGGTGGCGGAACTCTGGGGCACTGTTGTTGTTGCCATCATGGCACCTCCTGACCCATATTCTTCTCAGGAAGAAGGAAAACGTTATTCGTTGAGCCAAACAGAAATGGTGAAATAAATCACGAACACACCATCTTCATCATAGCAGTGATGCATTTGGTTGTCTATGGGGGATTTCCCTACTCCGAGCGGGGGAAAGTCCTCCTTCTGAGGGACAAAGCGGCGCGGATCAATCAAACCGAGCCGTGTGTGTAGGGGCGACCGGGCCGGTCGCCCGTACCAGCGGCCCAAACCACTCCCCGACAGCCGCGGCACGGATAAGTGGTCGCGGCTCGGTCATACGGTCGCGGTTCGGACAGGGGGATATGGCGGTGCGCTCACTCCGCCTGGAGTGCGGAGCGCAGCGCTCGCAGCGAGGCCTTCAGCTCCAACAGATGCACCAGCTGATCGCCCACAAAGCTGGCATACGTGCGGTGGTAGCGAAACCCGAAATGCTGGTAGAAGGCAACCGCCGGCGCGTTGTCCATCTCCACCGAGACATAACAGCGGTGGATGCCCTCCCTGGCCATCGCTTGCACCCCCACCTGCAACAGGGCACTCCCGATGCCCCGCCGCTGATAAGCCGGCAGGACATAGATGCGCACCAGCTCGCCATGCCCATCACCACGCCGCAAGAACTGGGCAAAACCACGCACCTCTTCCCCGCTCACGGCGACGAAGAACCAGCTATGTGCCATCTCCAGGGCGGCGACAAGCGCCTCAGCGATATAGGAGCGGTTTAACACCAGCTGTTGATTGTGCGGCGCGATGGTCTGCGCATAGGTGATGCGCCAGGTCTCGCGCGCCACCTGACCGATGGCCGGCACGTCAACATATGTGGCAGGGCGGATGCAATACTCCACTACACCCCCACGGTGGCATAGATCGCGTGCTCAGTATAGGCCCGCCGACGCAAAGGGGCAACTGTAACCTCTCGCCGGTTGGAGAACCTGCGTGAGATCACAACCGTCGGTCACGGCGCGGATCAACCAAACCACGCCGCGCGCGTAGGGGCGACCCGCCAGTCACCCGTACCGGTTGGTCACCCCTACATGCGGCCATCTCAGCCGCTCGCCCACAATCGCGGCTCGGACGCATCAAACCGCGCGGCGAGCGCCGACAACCTCTCGCAGGTTTTTTTGCTATTTCAATAACAGCTGCTCGAGCTTCGCGACATCAAAGTCCACCACGATGGTGCCGTTGATGTCGAAGGTGGGCATCACCAGATTGCCGTTGGCCCATTGGCGCACCCTGCGCGCCGCTTCCGGGTTGGCATTGACGTCCACCTCGAGGTACTGCAGCCCGTGCTCCTCCAGCCAGGCACGCGCACGCCGACAGTCGGGGCACCAGCGCGTGCAGTACAACACAACGCCACCTTGCGGCAGCGGCACTGCCGGCGCCTCCCCCGTAGCAGGCAGCTGCGCCGCCAGCTGTGGCTCCAGCTTATGCAACTCGGCCAGCAGCACCTCATTCTTGGGCTGGTCATTGATGTCGTGCACGTCGATGTAGCGGATGATCCCCTGTTTGTCGATCAGGAAGATCGCCCGCTCGGAGTGGCCCTCCGCACGCAGCACGCCATACTTCTTCGCCACCTCGCCATGCGGCCAGAAGTCGCTGAGCAGCGGATAACTGATGTTGCCCAGACTCTCTGCCCATGCCTTTAGACAGGGAACATGATCCACGCTTATGCCCAGAACCTGGGCATCTAATGCCCCAAACTTGGCCATGTCGGCCTCGTAAGCGGGCATCTGGTTTGTTCAGACGGGTGTCCAGGCGAGCGGGAAGAAGACCAGGACGACGTTCTTGCTGCCGCGCAGGTCGCTCAGCGTGACCGGCTTGCCTAGATGGCTCGGCAGGGTGAAATCGGGCGCCTTGTCCCCTACTCTCAGATGGGTCATATCACACCTCCTTGGCATAGAATAATGGGCGGCCGCTCCCGCCATCCTCAGGAGCGCACCGCGTGCTATAT
>JASFBB010000074.1:0-3406 GCA_036172345.1 Anaerolineae bacterium | reverse complement strand
GATCGAGCGTTGTTATTTCCTGGAAAACCAAGCGAAGACGCGCGAAAATCCCTATTGGCACACCGAAATCGGCTTTAACTATCGGATGACCAACTTGCAAGCAGCACTGGGCGTGGCACAGCTGGAACGAATTGAAGAGTTCATCGCGGTGCGCCTGCGCAACGCGCGGCACTATAATCAGCGGTTGAAAGATGTGCCGGGCATCACCCTGCCCCCATGTGCCGAATGGGCTACGAATGTGTACTGGATGTACACTATTCTAATTGAGGACGAATTTGGCCTCTCGCGCGATGCGCTGATGGCACGTCTCCGTGAACGTGGCATTGAGACCAGGCCAGTCTTTTACCCGCTGCACCGGTTGCCTATGTACGATCGCGGACAATCCTTGCCAGTAGCAGAGGAAATCGCCCGCAAGGGCGTCAATCTGCCCTCCGGTTCGGCACTCACACCGGCAGAGGTGGACGCCGTATGTGACGCGATCATCGAGCTGGCGCGCCGTTGAGCTGGGGAGCATACTAGGGTATCCTATCTCTTACGATGTAGATAAAGCGAGTCGGCTACCCGTGCGCATTGTCATCCTGACCTACGAGAGCTTATACGCGAATCTGATGACCCACCACCTCATCCAGGTGCGGCCTGGTCAGGTGGTGGGGATCGTGCGTTCCGATTGTTTGATCCACGGTCGTTCACTGCCTGGCGCGCTGTGGTATCTACTGCGCCGCACCGGCTGGCGCTTCGTGGGGCGCAAAGCCCTGGAGCTCTTCCAGACTCGCGCGATGGGATATGCCTTCCGACTTATCGGGCGATCTCCCCGCATCCCAGGATTGCGCGAGATCCAGATGCGCTACGGCATCCCGGTGATCGGCTCGCGCGACGTCAACGCCCCTGAGACATTGGCGGTGTTGCGCGCCTGGCAACCCGATGTGATCCTATCCATCTACTTAAACCAGCTGATCAAACGCGAGGTGATCGGATTGCCCCGGCTGGGATGTCTGAACATCCATCCGGCGCTGCTGCCGCGCAACCGGGGATTGTTTCCCTACTTTTGGGTGCTGGCCAACGGCGAACGCGAGACAGGTGTGACCTTACATTGGGTGGATGAAACGTTTGACACCGGTCCCATTCTGCTGCAAGAAGTGATCCCTGTGCAGCCGAACGAGACGATCACCTCACTGGCCTATCGCAGCGCTGTAGTCGGCGCCCGGCTGCTCGAGCGGGGTTTCGCCCTCATCGAGGCTGGCAATCCACCCCGTATCCCCCAGAATGAGCATGGAGCCAGCTACCATTCATGGCCGGGGCGCGAGGACCAACGTCGTTTCCGTGAGCGCGGCGGCCGCTACGGCACCGTCTTCGATCTGGCACGTTATATGTGAACGATGCAACCACCCGGTAACAATCAGCATCCCCCACCCAAAGCGATGGCCTCGATCTTGTTGCCCACCTACAACGAGTGCGACAACATTGTCGAGCTGGTGCAGGCAATCCATCAGTATCTCGGGCAGCAGGGCTTTAACTACGAAGTGATCATCGTGGACGACAACAGCCCAGATGGCACCGCCGATGTGGTGCGTGAAGCTTTTGGCAATGACCCACGGGTAAAACTATTCGTCCGCCAGCACGAGCGCGGGCTCGCCACGGCATTGCGCTATGCCGCCGAACACAGCAGCGGCGAGGTGCTGGTCTTCATGGACACCGATTTCAACCACGACCCCGCGATGATCCCACAATTGATCAAATTTCTGGAGTACTACGACGTGGTGATCGGCTCGCGCTTCGTGATGCGCGGAGGAATGGAGGACCGCGTCCGCTACGTTTTCAGCTTCATTTATAATTTAGGTCTACGTTTCCTGTTCGGCACGCGGGTGTGGGATAACCTGAGCGGGTTTTTCTCCATCTATCGTAGCCGTCTGTTCGAGCTGGATTTGGATCGCATCTTCTACGGATATGGCGACTACTTCATCCGCCTGCTGATGGTGGGCTGGCGGCGTGGCTGGCGCATGCTGGAAATACCTGTCTTCTATCGCCTGCGACAACGGGGACACAGCAAGACCCAATTCCTGGCCACCTTCATTCAGTACACATGGGCCATCCTCAAATTGCGCCTCAGTTTCGGACTGGGTCGCATGCAGTAAAGAAGTGCCACCTTGCCTAATAGCCTATCACCTCATCATCCCATGAGGTGTCATTAGGGCGCATTCCATTTTCAGGAAGAGGCAGGGTTCAAACCGAGCCGCGCGCGTGAGCAAGTGGCTCTAGCTGCTCCCTGACAATCGCGGCTCGGGATAACCAGCGCTACTTCTGAGGTCATTGCTTCCACAATTCACCCCCAATTTGAAATGCACCTTGTCATTTTTGCCCTCAAATGCTGGCAATGGTACAATTAAATATCGTACGTGTGAGATCAGGAGGGACTTGTCAACATGGAACGAGAGCCTGGGGATATGATGATCGAGGAGGTGACAGCGCTTCCTGCTGAGACGGCCACCCTTCCGCCACGACCGGCGGATGCTCCCCTCTCCATCGCAGACTTGGAGCCCGGTATGCAGGTGACGGGGCGCGTTAAAAGCGTCACTGAGTTCGGTGCATTTGTGGACCTGGGTGTCGGGCCGCAGGGACTGGTGCATATCTCGCAGCTGGCACGCCGCCGTGTGAGCAAAGTCACCGATGTGGTGCAGGTAGGTGACGAGGTGCAGGTCTGGATCAAAAAGGTGGACAAAAAGCGCGGTCGCATCAGCCTCACGATGATCCGGCCGGTGACCCTGCATCTGAAAGACGTCCAGCCCGATATGATCGTGCAGGGCGTCGTCACGCGCATCGAGCCCTATGGTGTCTTCGTGGACATCGGCGCCGAACGGGAGGGTTTGATCCATATTTCCGAGTTAGTGGATGGATTTGTCAACTCGCCGGAGGAAGTGGTCTCGATAGGGGATCGTATCGAAGCGCGTGTCCTCCAGGTTGACCGCAAGTCGCGCAAGGTGCACCTGAGCACCAAAGAACTCTTCAAAATCGCACCGCCACCTCCGCTTGAACCTGTCGCCCAGGAAGAGATCGTGGAAGAGAAGCCTCCCACGATTATGGAGCTGGCCTTCCAAGCCTCATTGAAGCACAATAATTCCGGGCCACAAGCCCGCACGCTCAACCGCTTGATCACGCGTCGGCTGAAGCGTTGAGCGAGCCCGATCCAAGGCCAGCGCGAGGGGCACCCCAGCTCATCGATGGGGTGCCCCTTTCATGTAGAACGTCCGAGCTTACGCGGAGCCAGATCGGATCAGCGATAATAGCGCTGCCAGGTGCCCCCGTTCACCAACACCCACACCTCGCGATCCAATGGGCTGTAGAGCATCGTCCCACCCTGGAAGAACTGCACAATGCCATAGTCGCTCGACTCGCCGGTGCCGCGTTCCGG
>JASFBB010000073.1:0-17375 GCA_036172345.1 Anaerolineae bacterium | reverse complement strand
GAGGTTTCCCAAGAGTCCCATGGTTTCGCGGTGCAGCCGCGCCGGCTGCGATAGCCGATCTCAGTCAGGATGATCGGTTTACGATATTTCGCCGATAACTCTGCCAATATTGCCTTGGGTCTCGTCCAGGCAGCTTCCAGCTGTTCTACAGTGGGATGAACACCTGGATTGGTGTTCAGGGGATAATAGCCGTCCACCCCAATATAGTCTACCGCATCCCACCACGTGATCGAAGTCTCCTCGCCCTCCTTGAGGGCAGCGTAGACGATGGGCCCCTTGTAGATCGCGCGCACACCAGCTGCCACAGCACGCCAGTCATTGGCACGGTGGGTGGTGCCCAACAATTCGGTTCCAATACAGAACTGCTCGACCCCGTGTACTTGTGCCAAAGTTGCATAGTGATTGATGAAAGCCTTGTAGGCAGTGAACCAGGCCGACCATTGTGCCTCGGTGGTGAATGCCTTGCCGATATCGCCACGCCACGGTCCGCCCGGCACCTCATTGAACAGGTCCACGTGAGGCTTGAGCATCACCTTCAGCCCTAGACTATGCGCCAGGTTAATCGCGTGGATCAGCTCCTCGTCGGTCGGGGTGGAGGGATGGGTGCGATCAATCGTAGTAGCAGCAATGCCATCCTGATGACCAGTCACAATGAGGGCAATCCAGTTGGCGCCGGTAGCGCGCAGTGCCTGGAGCGCTACCTCAGCGCCCTGGGTGCGGTAGACGCCCGACCACCACGCAGCGTAGGAGATGCCCTTTTGAAACGTGGGATTTGTCTGCCCCGTGAGGGGCTCATTGGCCCACGCTTCCGGGGCCAGAACCAACCAGAGAAGTCCTATACACAGGAGAACAGATGGGGCAGAACGCCGGAACGTGCAGAATATATGAACCAGCCAACCCTGTCGCGCTTCCTCACCCCTGACCATTCCCTAGGATACCTCAGTTAATCTCCCTATGTGCCACCCACACATCTTCCGCTAGACCACAAGCATCGCTCAGCATAGCAGACAGAAGATGTTCCACCTTGACCACTGGCTGACTATTCAACCTCGACTGTCCTCCGATCCCACAACGCAAACCCGTCTCCGAGGAGCCAAACCCGGATCGGATGACACTGCTCCCTCAAGGGAGCTCTACAGCGAGTGTAACATAGACAACCGTGCTCTTGAATGGGAAAGTGGTACTATTTGAGATTGAAAGGGAGAAACTTCCCTTTCCTTTCAGTTTATGCTTACTCCATACAGCCGTCGTGCCGTATCGGCCAGGATGAGGCGGGCTGCTTCGTGGGCTTCTTGGGATGAAAGCAGATCGCCGTCCACCAGATCCTGCAGCGCGGCAGCCAACGCCTGCTTACCTAATAACGCAGAAACGTAATTGATCTCGGGTAATGCCAGGCCGTCCGAACCATAGACGATCTTAGAAATGGGCGCCATCTCCAGGACTTCGGCATAGATGCGCTGGGCACCACCTCCGGCAAATGGAATCCCCTCCGAGACATCGCAATACACCCGAGGCAGCATACCCGTTATGTATCCTGCCTCGGCGCAATAGGGATAGCCGGCATGTACCAAAATGACGGTACACGCACGGAAGGCAGGGAAGCGAAGCAGATCCATCAACAAAGCCGGGCGACAATCAGGCATATTGATCTCATAGTCTCCCACCCCGGTGTGAATCTGGATCGGCACGTTATACTCGATGCACAGTTCAAGCGCCCGACACAACAGATGGTCTCGCAGCTTTTTCATAGCACCGCCGCCGGTGCCACGTCGGATGGCATCTAATGCGAGCAGACCCTGATCGGGTGTGCGGCTGAGCGGTGAGATGTCCAGCCCGGTGCGATAGGCAATGATGGATTTTAACCCACGATAGCCCCCCCGTTGCAGAGCGTCGGCAATTGTCTCATCATAACGACGTCGAAATTCATCCCAACCAACCCCGAGCTTGAGTAAATCGACAATTAGAGGTTCGATGCGGTAGACAGGCACCACGGGCACTGGGACATCCTGCTGGAAAGCGGTCACGCCTAAAGGGGGCTGCGGGTAACCGAAATCGGCCACCAGCGCGGTAAGGTTACACGCGGCATAGAGGCGACGCATATAGCCTTTGTAGTCGCTCGTCACTGCCTGATTACGTGCTGCCACTACCTCCTCTAACACAGGCGCACAGCCGAAGAAACGGGCCATCTGGCGCACCAGATAACGCATATACACCGTATTGCGCCGGAGGGCCTGGATCTCATGGATCAGAGCTTCATCCTCCAGCAGGCCTGCCTGGACCATATAGCGCACCCCTCCACCTGGAAAAGAGGCCAGGTCTACAAACTGCTCAGGAGTGAGCACACCAGCATTGACGAACGGATGGCAATGGACATCAACAACGGGCAGTGCAGCTATGTCGACCATTAAATGGTCTCCAGGTAAAGGCGGCGCTCCCAAGGATGCACGTGCAAATTGTAGTCGGTCAGCTCGGAACGTTTGACCTTGATGAACTCGCTGGCGATCACCGGGCCTAATGCAGCGGTCACGACTGGGTCCGCTTCCAGAGCGCTTAACGCTTCATCTAACGAGCGCGGCAGCAATGCCAATCCCCTGGCTCGTGCCTGCTCATCTGTCAACATCCCCACGTCGTCGGTCACGGCAGGCGGCGGCTCGATCTGCTGTTCAATACCGTCCAGTCCGGCAGCCAACAATACGGTCAATAGCATATAGGGATTACAGGCATTATCGCCGGAGCGGAATTCGAGATGGCGACGCGCTCCCATACCTGGAATGCGCACCAGTGCTGCACGGCTGCCCACCCCCCAACAGATATGGGCAGGTGACCAGGAGCCGGGCAGCAGACGTTTGTAGGAGTTGACAATAGGGGCCCCAACAGCCGTAATTGCTGCCGCATGCGCCAACAAGCCCCCCAGAAAATGCCTCCCCAACCGAGATAAAGGTTCGTCCGGCCGTTCACCACAGCTCAAGTCGCGTTTCCCTTCCCCATCCCACAAGCTCAGATGCACGTGTAACCCACTGCCGGGCATGTGGGCATAGGGTTTAGGCATAAAGCTGGCGATCCAACCTGCCTGGTGCGCTAGCGCACGCACCACTTCCTTGAAAGTCAGGTAGTCGTCCACCGCCTTAAATGGCCCTGTGCACACGGGGGTCGCTTCATACTGGCCTGGGCCGTATTCCTTGCCCAGCTGTTCCAGCTGCACCCCCATTGTGTTGAGCGTCTCCATTACTTCCAACCATAAGGTGTAATGGCGATCCAATCCCGCCACCGTGAACATTCCATCTCGATCCGCGGTGACATACTCGCCATCCTCGGCGCGTCGGAAGAGCATAAACTCAGGTTCAAAGCCGACACGGACGGTCAGGCCGCGTTGAGCATACGCTTGTACGAGATGATCGAGTCGGGTGCGCGGACATCCCAGCCACTCGCTGCCATCCATGTCTCGCAAGAAGGCGTGCACGCGGCCGCTGGCCCGCCGGTATGGAATAGGGGCATAGCTCGCCGGATCTCCTACTGCCAGCACATCCCCTGTCTCGGCGGTGAAAGCGCTGCCAGGTGCCATGTGGTCAAGGAGGTTGAAGTCTACGTTGGCGCGCGCAAAGACGATCCCGCGCTCAAAGACAGTGGCGAAGCGATGGGGTGGCACCGCTTTGGCACACGAACGACCACTATAATCGTGGTAGATCACCCATAGATACTGGATCTTATCCTCTGTAAGGCGCTGAAGGATTTCCGCTGTGTTCACCATTTCGCTCCCGTGAGAGTAAGAAGATTAAATAGAAGCGGCAAACTTTTCGATTTGTCCGGTTGGATCAGCAAGCAGTGCTGATTAGCAGTAGCGCTTGCTCTATTCCCATGCCAACACCCCCATTGCTATTATTTGACCATCCGCTCACCAGCCGGTATAGGGCGCGATTACCTCGTCGCTGACACGCCCCATCTCCACGTCGGAGAGAGCCTGGTCCAGGATGGCCACACCCTCATCCACCTCTGCCTCGCGGAGGACCAGCGGTGGGGTGATCTCTAACACATTTGAGAACATACCCACATAGAAGATCAGCAGACCCAATTCGAAAGCGCGGTAAACCACCTTCGCGGCTTCGCGGGCAGCCGGCGCCTTGGTCTGACGGTTACGCACCAGCTCCACACCCTGCATCAGGCCCATGCCGCGCACGTCGCCGATCAACGGATGCCGTTCCTGCAATGCACGTAAACGTTGGTGCAGGTAGGCGCCTGCCCGTGCGGCATTTTCCAGCAATTTTTCCTGCTCGATCACTTGAATCGTCGCCAAACCGGCGGCACAGCTCAGCGGATTGCCAGCAGTGGTGAAGATCGCCAACCCCACGCCGGCATCGAGGATCTCCTTGCGCGCCACCACAGCGCTCAACGGAATGCCATTTCCCAGCGCTTTGCCCAGCACCAACACGTCGGGTATCACCCCGAAATGCTCCGGCGAGAACATCCGACCGGTGCGCCCCATGCCCACCTTGACATCATCCACCACAAGATAAATGCCATAGCGCCGACACAAATCCGCCAGCATAGGCAAGAAGGTGGGAGGTGGCACAATGTCGCCTCCGTCGCTTTGGACAGTCTCGACGATGATACCAGCCACATCATCGGGCGGACAGATCGTCTTGAAGATATAATCTTCTAGGAAGCGGATGGTGGCTTGGGCACAGTCACGGACTTCGTCCCCGAAAGGGCAGCGATAAGGATGGGGATAGGGCACCTTGACCACATGACCGCCACCGATGAAGTGGCTTTGTGCCGCGTGAGCCGACATCGCCATTGAGGCTGCTGTAGAACCGTGATAGGCGCCGATGAATGAGATCAGGCGACGTTTACCCGTGGCTATGGGGAGCAAACGACCCACCGTCTCGTTGGCATCCGAACCACAGAACCCAAACCATACCTTCTTTGGAAAATCGCCAGGCGCCAGAGCGACCAGGTTTTCGGCCAGCTGTAATGCCGGGGTATGCATGCCCGAGATCAGGCTGGCGAAGTTGCTGCGCTCCAGTTGACTCAGGAGCGCCTCCTTGAAGCGGGGATGACCATACCCGATGTTGACCACTGCCCAGCCGGCGGTAAAATCGAGATATTCTCGTCCTTCCACATCCCAAACACGGCAACCTTGCGCACGCTCCACCGCAAGCGGATAAAAACGCAGCCGCATCGCATCGGAGATCAACATGGCATCCAGCGTGGATATCTCTCCCAAAGAAGGCACAGCGACTACCTACCTTCCCGCACTTCGTCCTATGTGAATTTCTCGCGAGCCCAAAATGCCCGAAGGACGTAGGATTAAAATAAGGATCATCGCCACCGAGAGGCATACTTCGGTGAGCCCGGAAACGGTAAAAGGAAGCAGAGCTGAGATATTGATGGCATTCTCGATGCTCCGCACTCCTTCAAAGATCGCCGTCACGGCCAAAGCGCCCACTACCGCACCACTGACGCTAGCACTCCCGCCGATGATGGCCATCGAGATAATCAAAAATGTTTGTGGTAGATAGAAGGCCAGGGGTGAGAAAGAGGTGATGAAATGCGCCCACAAGGCACCTGCCACACCTGTGACAAAGGCAGCAAGTACGAAGGCAACCCAGCGTACCCACACGATATTGATGCCGACGCTGGCAGCCGCTGCCTCATCCTCACGCGAAGCGCGCAGCTGCAATCCCAGAGACGTCTCCTTGAACCACAGGGCCAGCAGAAGGAACAAGATGCCGACCGCTGCACTTACCCACAGCGTGGTATACGCCTCCAGGCCAAATAATGTGCGCGGGCCGTTGGTGACCTCAGACCAGTTGATCAAGACGGTGTGCACAATAATCAGCAGGGCAAAGGTAGCAATGACTGCTGCGGCGCCTGATAGGCGCATCAGCGGGTAACCAACCAAGGCGGCTACCAGCGCGGCTATAATCCCCCCGAAGATCACTGCCAACACAAATGGTACCTGCACCGGCACCAGCCAGGAATAAAGGTTGCGCAAGGCCATCGCCTTCGCCTGGGGCGACATGGAGAAGAGCGCCGAGGCATAGGCCCCAACGCCCATGAAGCCGATCTGGGCAAAGGAAACGACGCCGGAGTTTCCCATGAAGATCTGCAACCCCAATACCATCGAGAGATTGATGAACAGCACGGTCAAAATGCGCTGCAGCACCTCTCCTCCAAAGAGATGTACCACCCAAGTTAGCACGATTAACGGACCGACCAGGAGGAGTCCGGTGGACCACTTGCCGAAGCTTTCCAGAAAACTCACCCTCTGCATGCGCACCATCCTGGTTCAAACGCGTTCTGTTACAGCGGTGCCGCGCACCAGACCTTGGGGGCGGAAGAGGAGCACCAATAGCACGATGGCGAACACAAAAGCTTGGCGGTAGTCTAGCAAGGACTGAGGTAACACGAGTTGCAATCCCACTGTCAACGTGCCCAAAAGGTAACCGCCGATCACGGCGCCGGTCAAGCTCTCCATACCCCCCACAACAGCAGCGACAAAGGCAACCAAAACCGGCGTCGAACCGACAAATGGACCGACGGAGCCCAATCGCCCGATCCAGAACAGCGCCACCACACCCGCCAGGAAGCCGCTAATGGCAAACGCGGTGGCGATCACCTGATTGGCTCGGATGCCGACCAGGCGGGTCATCACGAAATCATCCGCCGCGGCGCGCAGCGCAATGCCCAGCAATGTACGTCGCAGGAACAACGTGAGCAATCCCAGCAAAAGCAAGCTGACCACCAAGCTGGCAAGGTTTCCCTTGGAAATAAGAAGGCTGCCAATTTGAAAGTTCTCGGTGAAGAAGGAAGGGGTCACCACCGCCTTGGCACGCGGCGAGACAAACAAGATCGCCGCGTTCTGCAGCAGAGCGCTGACGGCGAAGGAGGTGATCAACATCGTGGTAGCGGACGCCTGGCGCACCGGTCGAAAGGCCACCCGCTCCAGAAGCAAGCTGGTGAGCACTGCCATACCAACACTGATAGCGGCGACAATTAACCAAGGGATCGGCCCGGCACCTAGCATCAGCAATGTATAACCTGCCACCATCACCAACTCGCCATAGGCAAAATTGACCAATCGCAGAATGCCATATACGATGACCAGGCCCAGCGCCATCAGCGCATACAGCCCTCCTAAGCTCAGGGCATTGATGATGAATTGCAGCACTTCTTGAAGTACATTCACCTGCTCAGATCCCTCTTCGCACATCTCCGAGATACGCACCGACGATGTCCACCTGCTCGCGCAGCTGCTCAGGTGTGCCTTCGAACTCCACCTTTCCTGTATTCAAGAGGTATACACGATCCGCGATGTCCAATGTGCGCTCCACGTTCTGTTCCACCAACAAAACAGTAACCCCAGAGGCATGGAGCTGGCTGATCATAGCGAAAACCTCATCCACCAAGATGGGAGAAAGTCCCAGGGATGGTTCGTCCATCATGAGCAGGCGCGGCCGTGACATCAGCGCGCGTGCAATCGCCAGCTGCTGTTGCTCACCACCTGACAAGGTGCCACCCGGCTGGTGGAATCGCTTGCCCAAAATAGGGAAGCGCGCACACATCTCCTCGATGTCGCGTTCGACGGCTGCCGGATCGCCCCGGATGGCTGCTCCCAGGCGCAGATTTTCGGCCACCGTCAGACTGGGGAAGATGTGGCGTCCCTCCGGTACTAACGCAATGCCGCGTCGCACGATCTCCTCAGGAGACAAGCCCAGAAGTGAGCGTCCCTCGAAGATGATCTGGCCGCGAAATGGCCTCAACACGCCGGCAACCGTAGCCATCAACGTGCTCTTGCCAGCGCCATTTGCACCCACCAAAGCCACGAGCTCACCCGCCTTGACGTACAGCGACACACCCCGCAATGCGATGATCGCGCCGTAACCCGCATACAGGTCTTTGACGCTCAGCATGGCAACACCCTACGACTCGTCCCCAGGTAGGCGGCGATGACCTCTCGGTTACAACGCACCTCAGCAGGTGTACCCTCGCAGATAGTACGGCCGTAATTCAACACATGCAGACGGTGGCACAGCCGCATGATGAGGCGCATATCGTGGTCCACAATCAACATCCCACAACCAATTTCCTGGGGCAGGGGCAACAGTACCTCCAACAGAGCATCACTTTCCTGTTCATTCAGACCTGCTGCCGGCTCGTCCAAGAACAAAAAGGTCGGTCGGGATGCCAATGCACGCGCTATTTCGACGCGTCGTTCCTCCCCGTAGGGCAACGCGCCGGCCGGGACAGTGGCCAGGCGCGTCGCCCCCACTTGTTCCAATGCCCAAAGCGCTTGCTCGCGCGCCTGGCGTCGCGGCAGTCCAACGCTTACCGCCGCCACCTCTACATTCTCCAGCACCGTCAACCCACGAAACAGTTTGATCGTCTGAAACGTACGCGCCAACCCGATATGTGCAATGCGATGAGGCGGCCACCCTGTGATCTCAATCTCGCCCATTCGAACACGGCCGCGCGTCGGCTTCAGAAAGCCGGTGATCACGTTGATCAACGTGGTCTTGCCCGATCCGTTGGGCCCGATCAACCCCAGGATTTCGCCCCGATGCAAGCACAGCGTGACATCTTCCAGGGCGCGCAGTCCGACGAAGTCCTTGGTGATCTCCTCAACCTGCAGCGTTAATGAGTCGTGCTGAGACATCATTCTCACTGCTCAGCTTCTATGGAGATGCGCGGCGCCCGCTCATGGTTGGGGCGGATTGGTTGGCCGCATCCAGCCCAAGAATTGAGGCTGACCGCCCTGCACGGCCACAATCGCGGCTTCTTTCTGTGGCTGGTGGCCTGATTCGGCATCTGACCACTTGAGCTTTCCGCTCAGCAGATCGAATTCCATCTCCTCCATCGCTTTGGCCAAGGCCGCACCTTCGGTGGTGCCCGCTTTCTCCACCGCCTGAGCGATGATCTTGATTACGTCCCATCCCATCACGATGAAGGCACTGGAAGGTGGCTCGCCATATTTGTCCTTGTAGAGCTGGACGAAGCGGGCCATTTCTCCGCCTGCCTCAGGCCCTAACCAGCTGTGGGTGGCCATATAGAGGTCGTTAGCCAGCTCGGGACCAAGTGTCTTATAGAGCTCGGTGTCGTCGTAGGTGTCACCACCTGCCAGCGGAATGGTGATCCCTGCCGCGCGCACCTGGCGCAACACAATACCCAGGTCTGGCATAGTGCCAGTGATATAGAGCACGTCGGGCTGCGAAGAAAGGCCTTTAATGCGTTGCACTTGGGCGGAGAAGTCCTGGTCGCCAGCCGTGAAGGTATCGCGCCCGACCACTTTGCCACTCAATTGGGTGAAATGTCGCTCGAAATAATCGCCCAGCGATGTGGCATAATCGGTGGAGGTATCGGTGACGATATAAGCAGTGCGCCAATTGAGCTTCTCGTAGCCATATTCGGCCATGGCGGCGCCCATGATATTATTCCACATGCCGACGGTGAATTGCTTGTCTCCCAACACCTTTGAGCTGTACAGTGGTGAGGTGGCACATGTGGAGATACCCACCAGACCCTTCTCCTGAGCCGCTTGGCTGGCAGGCGCACCGATGTCGAAATCACAAGGCGCGATGATCACCTCTGCACCCTGGCTGATCAGCTGGCGTGCGGCATTGCCCACCGTCGCGGGGTCGGTCTTGCCATCCAGCTCGATCAATCGGAGCTCACGCCCCATGACCCCTCCGTGGGCGTTGATATCCTCGATGGCTAGAAGTGCGGCACTGCGAGGCAACTGGTCATATGTCGCCATCCAGCCGGTGGCGTTGAACACCGCACCCACGATCAGTGGCGGCTTGGTGGGATCAGGGGTTGCCAGCGGAGGTTCTGTGGGCATCGCGGTGGCCTCTTGAGCGGATTCCGGCGTGGGGGTTTGGGCGCGTGCCGGCATGGTGTGGCACCATCCGATGCCTGTCACCAGAGCCAACACCAGAAACAGTGCCAGAAAATGGGTGAGTGGGTTTCTACCTTCTCGTTTCATGATCTCCTCCTTTTGAGTATGCACTTTATGGAAAGAGCACCCAGTATAAGCATTTGACCGGTTCAATAGGACACACGACAGGATACACGCTGTATTCCGCCGCAAGGAGATTGCTCCCCGTTCCAACAGGAGCGATCACTGCACTCGCAAGATATGGAAGAGGATTCTATATTGTCACGACGCTATGTGCAAGCTGAGTGAGTGAGTGCGTGCGTGCCAAGCCTTTCCCACAATTCTCCGATAACTGGACTCTATGGTATGATATCAATGCAACAGCACCTCGATCCCGTTCGCCGGGATATTCGGATAGCTGTCGTTTTCCGGTGAGAAGGACTTTTTGAGATAGACTCAACCCGCGGGTCATCGGATCGGGAGGGCATGATCGGTCGATGGGGAACCACCTGAGGACCGGGCGATGGATGGCCTGGTGTGATGTGGTGGCATGGGTGAGCTTGTTGCCATTCCTTCTCTGGAGCATTGCGGGTTGGGGCGCGTATTCTCCCACTTTCGTCGAAATCAGCATTCCACTGTCCATCACCTCGGACACATACCCCAACAATGAACCTCGCGCCGTTTATAACAGCCGTCGCCAGGAGTACCTGGTGTTGTGGACAACGCGACACGGCGCTGCTACGCGCGATATCTGGGCACGCCGGGTGAGTCGCGACGGCCGCATGGGAGAAACGTTCCAATTGGCGAGCTACCCGGGGCGTTATTGCTATCAGCTCCGTGCCATCTATAACCCGATGTGGGATGAATATGGGGTGGCTTATACCTGCTGGCACGGCCTGACCGGCTATGATGTGTTCGCGACGCGCGTACGTTGGAATGGTGCTGCGTGGAATGCATACGACACTATCACCGTCGCCGCTACGGAACGCTCAGAAACCCACCCGGCTCTCGCCTATAATGAACACGCCGATGCGTATCTAGTGGTGTGGACCGAGCAGAGCACGCGCTTCGATGCGCGCCTGTGGATGCGGCGCCTTTCAGCCGCCGATGGAAAGTGGTTAGATGAAACGAGCGAGGTAAACGGAGCAGCCGGCGAACAGCGTGCTATGGCCGACGTAGCGTATAACCCGACGCGCGATCGCTATCTGCTCGTCTATCTCTTCGAAGCGGATGGTCCGGCAGATGTGCGCTACAGGATCATCCCGGGCGATCTCTCGAATCTCGGCAGCGAAAAGCGCCTGTGGGAGCACTCCGCGGCATTGCATGCGCTGCCTCCGGTGGTCGCCAGTGGCGTAGACGAGTATCTTGTCGCCTGGCCAGTGCGCCATATGCAAGCGCCACCATCTTCCACCGAGCACATAGACCTGTATTGGCAGAAGCTGGACGGCGAAGGCAACGTCATCGGCCCACCCAATGGGCAACTGAGCCCCAATCCACCTTTCGACGAGCACTACGATCCGGACGTCGCCTATAGTCATGGGTACGGCTATCTTATGAGTATCTGCTATGCCATCTCCAACCGCTGGGAGGCCGACGTATATGGCTATCACGTGTTAGAGGGGCAAAGCGCATTGCACGGCGTCGAATTCATCATAGACAATAGCGCGGGCAAGCAAACGGAACCCGCGGTAGCGTGTGCCTCAGCTGGCGAGTGCCTGGTGGTAGAGACATACCAGGCCGCCCCGCAAAACGACACCGACATCCTGGGACGCCTGATACACCCCGGTTGGCTTGCTATCCGTCCAGCATCAAGATGAAACGGGGGGCAGTATCAACAGCCTGTCCCGCGGAAATTGTGAAGAATGTCACATTTTGATTTGACAACTTGCGGCAATGAGGGTATCATAAGGACTATTGATCGATTCGCTCCCCGTTCCTGGCAGATCGGTTGCCCGTGAGAAAAGGAGGTGAGAAACGCATATGCACACAGTAGTGGCTATTAAGCAGGTACCGGACACAACTAACGTCCGGATCAACCCGGAGACAGGAACGCTTATCCGAGAAGGTGTGCCCGCGATTATCAACCCGTATGATCTTCACGCGATCGAATTGGCCGTGCGTCTCAAAGAGCGCTTTGGGGGGAAGGTGACGGTGATCACCATGGGTCCTCCCAAGGCGGCAGAAGCGTTGATTGAATGTGTCGAACAGGGCGCCGATCGTTGCATTCTCATCACAGACCGCAAGTTTGCCGCCGCGGACACATTGGCCACTTCGTATGTGCTGGCGCGGGCAATAGAAGCATTGCAAGAAGAAGGTCCTATTGATCTATACCTGTTCGGTCTGCAAGCCATTGATGGAGACACCGCACAGGTGGGTCCGGGTGTGGCCACGCGCCTGAATGTGCCGCTCGTTAGCTATGCGTTGCACATCGAATCAATCGACCCAGAAGCGCGCACGGCCGTTGTACACCGCAAGACCGAGCGTGGCATCGAGATACTACGCACCCGACTGCCTGCACTCTTGACTGTGCTGAAAGAAATCGCCCTTGTGCAGCGCGCCCCGCTTGCCAACATAATCCGAGCCGCGCGCTACAAGCCCGAAGTATGGAGCAGCACGGATCCGGTGCCGTTTGACCAGGATCAGATCGGCATCAGGGGATCGCCAACTGTGGTCGGGCGTGCCTACACCCCTGCCCCACGCCAAGCAGGGGACATCATCAACGTCTCTGAGATGGGATTGCAGGAGTGTGTGAAGCGCGCGTTGCAGGATATTCAAGTTTCGGGAACCATTGACCTCGCCAGCATTGCCGGTGCGAAGCATCCAACAGGTGGGGATGGAGGAGAACGCTTATGACAGACAAAGCGGCCGTCAAGCGCATCTGGGTCTTTATCGAACAAGAGGAAGGGCGTGCCCATCAAGTCTCCTGGGAGCTCTTGGGAGCGGCCACCAGGTTGTCCCAGGAGCTCGAGGGAAGCTGTGTGGAAGGCGTCTTGTTGGGCCACAATGTGGCGCATATCGCCGAAGAAGCATACCGCTACGGCGCAAGTCGGGTATACCTGATAGACGACCCGGTGCTCGAGAAATATCGCAATCTGCCGTACGCCATCGGAGCGAGCAAGCTGGTGCAGAAGTACAAACCGGAGATATTCCTGATTGGCGCCACCACATTGGGTCGTGATCTAGGAAGTTCCATCGCTACGCGTGTGCGTACTGGGTTGACCGCCGACTGCACCGAGTTGGCCATCGATCCCAAGCTGAAGATCTTAGCGGCTACGCGTCCTACGTTTGGAGGCAACCTGATGGCCACCATCCTGTGCCGCACGCATCGTCCCCAGATGGCCACCGTTCGCCCACGGGTGCTCCCATTGCCCGAGCCGCTGCCCACCGCTACAGGTGAGCTCATCCGCGAGTCCCTCGACCTCAGCGAGGATGACATACCCGTCAAACATGTGGGGTTTATACCCCGCGAAGAGAGTATTAGCATCGAATATGCGGATGTCATTGTCGCGGGAGGACGAGGACTCGGAAGCCCCGATGGCATCAAGCTGCTGGAGCAGCTGGCCAGGCTACTGGGGGGCGTTGTCGGCGTATCTCGTCCCTTAGTGGATGCCGGCTGGATCAGCTATGAGCACCAGGTAGGCCAAACCGGCAAGACAGTGCGTCCTAAGCTCTACATCGCCGCCGGCATCTCCGGCGCGGTACAACATCGGGTCGGAATGGCAAACTCAGACTTCATTCTGGCAATCAACACCGATCCCAACGCTCCCATATTCCAGATCGCCAGTTTGGGCATCGTTGGAGATCTATACGAGGTAATTCCCGAGCTGATCAACCAGGTCAAAGCGATGCAGCAGGGAACCGAGAGGAGCTGAACCATGGCCAACAAACTGACCTTTGATGCAATTGTTGTCGGCGGTGGTCCTGCTGGCACTTCGGCGGCGATCACAATGGCCAGAGCCGGGCTGCAGACGATCCTCATCGAGCGTGGACGTTTCGCAGGTGCTAAGAATTTCTTCGGCGGGGTGCTATACACCCATGCATTAGACGAAGTGCTCCCCGACTGGCAATCGCGTGCACCAGCGCTTGAGCGCCCGGTGACCGACACGGGATACTGGTTGCTCTCACCGGACAGCGTGCTTCGATTTACCCAAAAGAGCGAGCGCTTCAAGAAGGTCCCCGCCGAATCCTATACCGCCCTACGGGCGAACTTCGACCCCTGGTTCGCTCAACAAGCCGTCGACCTGGGCGTGCTGGTTATCACCAAGACAACCGTCACAGGATTCTTAAGAGACGAAAGAGGGCGGGTGATCGGCGTGACCACCGATCGACCAGATGGAGATGTCTACGCACCGGTAGTGATCATTGCAGAGGGTGTGAACAACCTGCTCACCCAACAACTCGGCCTGGCCAAAAGCGATCTACCCTCGCGCTATGTGGCGCTCTCGGTCAAGGAGTACCTCGGATTACCAGAAAAGGAGGTGGAGGCGCGATTCGGCCTGAGCGGACCGGATGAGGGGGTGGCTATTGACATATTCGGCGATGTGACGCTGGGTCTGCCAGGCACCGGCTTTATCTACACGGATAAAGCGGGCATCTCCATCGGCTGTGGTCTATTGCTAGAGCAGCTCGTCATCCACAATCTGAAACCATATGAGATCCTAGCCCGCTTTAAGAACCACCCTATCATCAAGCCCTATCTCGAGGGAGCGGAGCGGTTGGAGTATGGCGCCCACTTGATCCCGGAAACAGGCTATGATCGTATGCCAATCCTGTCGACAGATGGGGTGATGGTAGCAGGTGATGCAGCGGGCATGGTGGATGCGTTGCATCGCGAGGGCACCAACCTGGCAATGATAGCTGGCAAAATGGCAGGGGAAACAGCTGTCGAGGCGCATAAGCAAAGGGATTTCTCGGCAGAATTCTTAAAAGGATATCGGCGCCGCCTGCAAGACAGCTTTGTGCTGAAGGACCTCAAACAATATCGCCGTATGACCGACTTTCTGGACAGCACTCCTCACTTCATGGAAACGTATGTGAACTTTGCCAACGAGGCAGCGTACCGTTACTTCACTGCCCACGGCATGGCGAAGCGTGACATGGAGAAGGAGATCATCCGTCTATTGACCCGAAGGCGTTCGTTCCTGGGTGTCGCTGTCGATATGATTAAACTGCTACGCGGTATGAGGGGATGACCATGAGTGAGAAAAAGCGCGCCACACTCAATCCAGCATTAGCAGCCACTTTGCCACCAACCAATGTGGATGATCTGCTTGTCAGTGTGAAATACTATGTGGATGAGGAATACGCCCACATCCGCATCAAAGATGATAAGGTCTGCGCCCAATGTGCTTATCACCCGTGTCTGGACTTCTGTCCGGCCGGCGTGTTTACCCAGGATCGCACCGGCAAGATTCTGGTGGGCTATCAGGCGTGTTTGGAATGCGGGAGCTGCCGCATTGGCTGTCCCTACCAGAACGTTGATTGGAACCTGCCGCGCGGTGGCTATGGCGTAGCGTACAAGTTCGGCTGATCAGGGACGGAGTGGAGGAAGGATCATGTATGAAGAAGCGATTTTGAAGATTGATCAGGCAGCGGTAGCGCTTTTGCAGGCACTCGAAACCTACGGCGGTGAGTTGCAGTCCTGCCTAGCGGCACAGGAGATGGAAAAGCTCCATGCCGAGATTGTGAACTTGCGCCAAACCTTGCTGGGATTGGAGATGGGTATTCTCTATCAGGATTGGGGCTCCGCCGACGAGGAGGTAAAACGCAAGCTCGCCGATATCTGCCGTGAAGCGATCCCGATCTCAGAGGCGGCGGCGCGCATCAAGGGCGCTCAGGAGCAGTCCGACCAGGAAACAAAGCGGGAAGCCTGACCGTCCGTCATTCCCAGCGAAAGACGAACTCTTCGCTGTTGGGACTCAGCTGGGTGGCTGTACCGTCCGGGTTCTTTCTTTCCACATACACGTACCAGCGATAGAGCAACGCCGGACCGTCCGCCTGGTAATAGAAGCGCTCCGGCACGCGCCACGTTGTCTCCTTGATGTCATCTCCCTGATACACCGGTTGCCCCTGTTGCAGATAAATAAGGCGCACTGCATACCATTCGTCTTCGGCCAGCGGGCCAACCGGTTCCCATTTCAAGTAGGCTAACGACCCGCCTATTTTGCCACCATTCTCCGGCTCGAGCAGTTTAGGGGCAGGATACTTGTAGGCTGCCTCGGGTAATTCGGCAGCTTCTGATGCCTCAGCTGGTACCGGGGTGTTCGTCGATACACGTCGCGGGGTCGGGGGAGGTTCCGGAGTCGGAGTAGCCGTAACCACGATGATGATCGGCGTGGGCGTGGGGGGCTGCTCGATGATCGGCGTCGGCGTATCCGTGGGAACCGTCGTGGGTGTCGGCGTATCGGTGGGCACAGGTGTCACAGTGGACGTTGCCGTAGGCACCGGGGTTGGCGTTTCGGTGGGCGTTGGTGTCGGAGTGGCGACGACACCGCTCAAGCCAGCGGGAAGGACTTGGGCAAGCCATTGCGTGGTCGCTTCATTGCTGCCCACGAGCCACGTAATACCCCAAATGGACACAGCACAACATGCGATGACCAAAAGCGTTGCCGCGATAGCCAGGAATGGTGAAATCGGCCGCCGTTCTTCCTCTGCCACCTCATCGGTGGGTCGTGGCATGCGTGCCGGCATAGGTTTTGCGGCGGGTGATTTAGACACACCCGGCTTCACGGTCGGCCTTACCGTCGGTGTCGGCTGAGGAGCGGAGGGGCGTGCCGCGCGAGACCTCACTACGACGGCGGGTTGGGGTGGGCGCGGCGGCGGAGGTGGAGGGGGTGCCGGTGCAGCCGGCTCAGCTCGCCGGACGACTGCCTCCGGGATCGAAGTGGGTGCTGCCGACCTTTCCGGACGCGAGGCTGCCACTTCAGAGGGCTCCGGTTTTGAAACCGGCGACCAACCTTCATCAACAGCAGCCAGCTCTCTGCGCAGCGTCTCAATCTCTTCCAAGCTACCCGCTCCCTCGGGGGCGGATTCGGACACCACCGCGGGCGCTTCTGTCTCCCCGAGGGAAACACCAGCACCACCGATAGGCGACGATGGCACGGGCTGGTCTGACAGAGCCGTTTTCTCCACTGCCACGACACCTAGGACGCGTTCGATGGTTACAGTGTCAAGACCCTCCAACTCACGCCCGGGAAATAGGTGATCATTAGGACTGTCTGGTCTGACAACCAGCCAGGCAATCAACGCGTGTTGCGTTTGCTCATCCAACATAAGCTCCTGGGGTTTTTCTGGAGCTCCACCCAGAGCATATGCATCCGCAGCCAGTGCTAAGGAGCGCTTTGCCAAGTGAACATCGCTCAATTTGAGCGAAGAGATCTGTTGCGGGGTCAACCCTAAACAGCTGCTCAGAGCTCGTATAGCGTCATCACGTATCTTTTCCAACGATGATTCAGCTTCCTCAGCCATAACGACTCCCAATCCTAAAAATTTCTGTGACAGAATG
>JASFBB010000072.1:0-4166 GCA_036172345.1 Anaerolineae bacterium | reverse complement strand
CCTCAGGGAAGTGCTATAGGCTTCCGTTATTACTTCATCACCAACCCCTTTGAAACTGTACAGGTATTTGGCCTATCCTTTCCGTTCCCCACTGCGCTGATGATCTGGAACGGTGGTCTGGGAATTTATGGAGGCATCGCCGGCGGCGTGCTGGCGTTGGGCATCTATGTTTGGCGCAACCATCTTTCCTTGGCACGTTGGCTTGACAGCGGTGCTCCGGGTCTCCTCTTGGCACAGGCGATCGGGCGTTGGGGAAATTTCGTGAACCAGGAGCTGTATGGTCCACCCACCACCTTACCTTGGGGCATTCCTATTGATGCGCAACATCGCCTCCCAATGTACGCCGATCTGAGTCGCTTTCCTGTTGAGACCACACGTTTTCACCCTGTGTTTTTATACGAGTCGCTCTGGAATCTAGGCGGTTGTCTCGCTTTGCTCTTTATGGCGCGACGCTTGCGACTGTGTGATGGAGACGTGTTCTGCTCGTATCTGATTGTCTATGGTCTGGGGCGGTTGCTGGTTGAGTCTCTCCGTCCTGACGCCTGGCTGATAGGCAACATCCCGGCTGCGCAGATCGTTTCGGCACTTTTCATTATCCTGGGCGCAGCCATCATAGTGCTGCGTCGGCGCCCGAACCATGTGCAGTCGTCTGGAACCGACGTGTGATGTTCTTTAACGTGCGTGTTATTTGCCCTCTGAGTGGAAGCACGGTATAATATTATAAATCAGGGTGGTGACCATAGCTCAATTGGCAGAGCATCTGGTTGTGGCCCAGAAGGTTGCGGGTTCGAGTCCCGCTGGTCACCCTTTTCTAGCCCGCCCACGTAGCTCAGTCGGCAGAGCAACCGCCTTGTAAGCGGTCGGTCGTCGGTTCGAGTCCGACCGTGGGCTTGGCCTCATATGTTGATGGCACTGTGTCTTCTCCGCTGTAAGATGACTTGGCGGAGAGATGGAAATACAAGTATCACAGCGAGGATCTCGTTTCTGCCAATCATTTTGCCCTTCTACGCCAAAGATTGAAGCAGTACAGGGTTTAACCTCACCTTTGAGGTTTCGTCGTATTATAGGCTAGTGGCGAGTGCTGGTGTTTTTCGTTATCTAGTGCGGGTTTCTATGAGCTATTTGCTCGTGACAGCTACATACCACTCATGCGAGGGCGGAACTTGTAGCCATAGCTGATGACCCCGACGCCGCTTTCATCTTGCAATTTGCGCGTGACCATCTCGACCGGCTGCCCAATAGCTACCTGGTCTGGCTCCACATCCGTCAATTGAGCTGTCACGATCGGCCCTTCTTCCAGCTTCACCAGTGCGACCGTGTAAGGTGCATATTCCTCAAAGCCAGCCGGCGGGTTGAATATCGTGGTGAAGGAATAGATTTCGCCTCGCCCGCTGAATCGGAAAGCATGCTGCGCCTCGCGTGCGCAGTCGGGACATACGTCGCGTGGCGGGAAGATCTTTTTGCCACATGTGTGGCACACCTCACCAATTAGCGACAATCTCTGGTTGCGCAATCTCCAATTTCCGGGAATTCCCATGTCTTACTCGTACCTCCACTTTTTCTAGCAGTATATTTATTCCAGTGACGTGTCAATCTCGGTCACACTTCGGTAGTCAAGGATCAAATTATCAAAAAAACCCTTTCTACTCCTCAGCTTCCAAAATATGGGTAATGATCGTAGCGCCACTGCCACCGATATTCTGTGTCATTGCCAGACGAGCGTTATGAATCTGACATGCCCCTGCCTCGCCACGTAGCTGCAGCACGGCTTCGACAATTTGGTAGACGCCGGTGGCGCCGACGGGGTGGCCGCGTGCCTTCAAGCCCCCCATTGTACAGATAGGGATACGTCCGTCTGGTCGGATCTCCCCCTCCACCGCCAGCTGCCAACCCTTGCCCCGTTCGGCAAAGCCACAGGCTTCCAAGCTCAGTGCACTCATAATGGTGAAGGCATCATGCAGCTCGAGCAGATCGATATCCTGGGGCGCAATGCCGGCCTGAGCATAGGCGCGCCGGGCCGAATCCTCAGCGGCTTGAAGCCACAATGGATCATGACGATCGTGGATGCTCAGGCAATCGGTCGCTAACGCGCTGCCGATAATGCGCACCGGTTTTCCCCCGAATGCATGGGCTTGATCAGTGGGGCAAAGCACCACCGCAGCAGCACCATCCGCCATAGGTGAGGAGTCCAACAAGTTGATCGGATCGGAAATCATGTTTGCGCGTTTGAAGTCTTCCAGAGTAATTGGCCTGCGAAACATTGCATTGGGGTTGCCTACCGCGTTAGCGTGTGCATTGATAGCGAAACCGGCAAAGTCTTCGTGGTGTATCCCATATTCGTACATATAGCGGCGCATCAGCAAGGCGTTGAGTCCCACGAACGTGACACCATGTGCAAGTTCATACTCGGCATCAGCCGCTTGAGCCAGTGCCGCAGTGAGCTTGCCACCTACGTCATCTGTCATCTTCTCGACCCCCACGCAGACGACCAGGTCATGGAACCCGCTAGCAACGGCTAAATAGCCCATACGCACCGCCGCCGCGCCCGATCCACAGGCCGCTTCAACCTTGACAGCCTCAATACCGCGCAGCCCGCAGAAATCCGCAATCAACGCGCCCAGATGGGATTGATTGCTGATCTCCCCTGAGAGCATATTTCCCACGTACATTGCGTGGGCGCCCTCGATGCCAGCATCCTTCATCGCTGCGGACACCGCTTCATAAGCCAGATGGCGCAGGCTGCGATGCCAGTGTTCACCCACCGGTGTTTGTCCCACGCCGATAATGCTCACTCCACGCATTCTAATTCTATCCCAACGTATCGATCATCAGGTGTTAATGCTTCGCATCGCGCCACAAATCGTCATCGCTTCATTCAGTGAGCAACTTGCGACGATAACGCGCGTAGAGCGCATAGTCGATCACCACGCGACGAGCAATATACTCTCGGGTTGTCGCCGCGATTCTCTGGCGTGTTGTGATCTGCTCTGTCGTGCGCAATATAAAGGCGTCACTGCCTGCCCCGGAGCCAAACGAGACAACCAGGATCAGATTGTCAGGCTGCGCTTCGTCCAGGACTGCTGCCAGGCCCAACAGTGCGGCGCCTGCGTAGGTGTTGCCTATCTCGGGAGCGAGCAATCCGGTTGTCCACTGCTCCGGTCGGAAGCCCAGCCTTCGTGCGGCGCGTTCGGGAAATTTGGTGTTTGGTTGATGCAAGACAAGATAACGAAAATCCTCCGCTTTATGACCGGTGCGCTCCATGAGCGCCTGTGCTGCCGAGAGCACGTGATGGAAGTAGCCTGGCTCGCCGGTGAATCGTTGAGCATGGCTGGGATAGTGCATATAAGGCCGTCGCCAGAAGTCAGGTGTGTCGGTTACATAGGAGAGAGTTTCCTCAAACACAGCCAAACTCTCTTCGGCGGGACCGAGTAGATAGGCGGCTCCACCCGCCGCAGCAGTGTATTCCAGCGCGTCGCCGGGGCGCCCTTGAGCGGTGTCCGCGCCCACCGCCAGTGCGTAGCGTACCATACCACTGGCGACCAGGCCGATGCCGGCTTGAATCGCCTCGGTGCCCGCCTTACAGGCGAACTGCAGGTCGGCAGCTAATGTATAGGGCGTCGCGCCAATCGCCTCCGCCACGATGGTGCCAGTAGGCTTGACCGCATAGGGATGGCTTTCGCTGCCCACCCATACTGCTCCGATCTCCTGTGGATCAATTTCGGCGCGCCTCAGAGCGTTGCGTGTCGCTTCAAGTGCAATCGTAAGCGTGTCCTCATCCAGTCCCGGAACCGCCTTTTCACGCACCGGGAGCTCCCCCTTTTCCCCCCAGACACGTGCTATCTCGCTGGCCGGAAGACGATAGCGCGGTACATATGCTCCGTGACCGACAATACCCACTGGTCTCAGTGATTTCATCTCCGTTCCCCTGCGATCGCCTGTTGCCGAGCGTGTAACTGCATATGTCCGCGTTGGATCCCTTCCGTAGCCAGCGCACGCAGCGCTGCCAGGTTTTGAGCTAAACCCACTGCTGCGATGATCTCTGCCAGTTCCTGGGCACTGTTTACTCCCAGTATTTTGAGCGCTACTTGCGCAACAGGATGCGCACGCGCGGTGCCACCCACAATGCCCACCGCCATAGGCATCTCCAGCGTCCCGCTCAGGTCACC
>JASFBB010000071.1:0-5851 GCA_036172345.1 Anaerolineae bacterium | reverse complement strand
TTCAGAAAGGCGTCCCACAGGGCGATGTCGGTCTCGGTGATCTTGTCGAGCAGCGCTTCGGCGAAGTGCGGGTCCCAGTACAGGTCGGTGAGGAACTGTTCGTATCCGCGCAGCACACAGCCACCCTCGAAGGGGCCCAGGCACATGATGTCGGCGACGATGGCGTACTCGGTGTTCTCGCACAAAGCTTGCGCTTCCTCGCGCAGGCCAGCCACGCGTCCGGGGTCATAGGGATCCGGCCAGGCAGCGGTTGCCAGGTCATGCACCGTCGCGTCGGCGAGGGGTCGCTCTACCACGTCGTAGTAGTAGCTAGCCTTCTTCCAGCGGATGTTGAACTCGTCATAGAAGCTGTCATCAGGCATCTCGCGCGGTTCGAAGCACCACGGCCCCTTCATCGCCACGGCGCGGACGTCCACCTCATAGCGCTGCAAGAGGTCTTCGTGTGGATACACGGTGTCCATCTGGCGATGCGAGACCACCGGCTTGTCGTCCGGCGGCATACCCAGGTAGTCGCGCAGATTTTGATAGGCGATGCGGGTGAGTGTTGTCACAATGGTGCCGCCCAAGTCAATGGGCACCTTGTCCGGTTCCTGGTGATTCAGCGCGGTCAACACGCGCTCACGGGAGTTCATAGTCATTCACTCTCTAAAGAGCTTCTCTCTAACTACCAACACCTCACCGCCGGTGGTGCCCACCAGCAGCGGTGCCCCGTCCTCCAGACCCAGGGGAGCTGCCACACACGTCAGCGCCTGGTCATCTGGCAGGTCTGGACGCCATTCATTCCACGTTACGCCATTGTCCGCGGAGAGCACCAGCGTGGCGTGGAGCAACACTAGAATGCGCGGCCGCATAGGATATTGGGGGTCGAGAACAATCCCGTTGATCGGCCCTGCCAGAACATCCTCACCCATTCGCTGCCAGGTGCGCCCGCGGTCATTCGAGCGGTACAAGCCCCGCAACTCGCTCCCGGCGAAGAGGGTGCCGTCCGTCGCGTACTGTGGGGAGATGGCCAGGCTCAGCACTGGAGCGAAGTCGGTCGAGCGAGCTCCTTCGGGGCTGGCGTCCACCTCGCGCCAAGCGCGGCCTCCCGTGGTGCTGCGGAAGATACCGCTGTCGGTGCCGACGAAGAGTGTCTGGTCGCGCGCGTAGTCCGGCGACACGACCAGGGAGAGCACGTTGAGGTCCAACAGGCCGAAGTTCCACGCCGCCCAATGGGCGCCGCGATCGCCCGAACGGAAGACGCCATCTTCCACCGTTCCGGCAAAGACGCAGCCATCCTCGGCGTAGTGGGGCGATATGGCGAGGGTTGAGACGAACGGCGGCGGCGAGGCCAGCGCAACCATGTGCCATGTCTGCCCGGCGTCTTCGGAGTACATAACAGCGCCCGGCACGCCGGCGAACACAGTCCTGTCCACGGCGAAGTGCGGCGAGAGGACCACGGCTGAAGTGGGCAACAGTTTCTCGGTGCCCGAAGGGTTATGTGCCGGCTGCCAGGTATGGCCACCGTCGTCGGAACGATATAGCCCGGAAGTGCGCGCGGCAAAGCAAACCCCGTCGCGCGCAAAGTCGGGCGAGGCAGCCAGAGCGTGTACGATCTCGGTGATGGGTATTTCGTCTGTCATTTCGCTGGGTATTCACAGTCGCTTGGGAGAGCTGAGGTCGGGTAATGGCGCTTGTTCCGGTTGGGCGTGGTGCACCATCACATCGATGGTCAACGCCTGTGCTGCGCTGGTGATCGCCGCGTAGGCCACGGACTTGGTGACGATGGCCGGATCGTAGATGCCAGTCTCTGCTATAGGCACCACGCGCTCGCGCACGACGTCGAACCCATAACCCGGACCATAGCGTTTCAGCTCCGCCAATGTCTCGGAAGCGTCAAAGCCGGCATTGGCGATGATCGTGCGGATCGGTACAGCCACGGCTTCGGCCAGGATGCGGTAGGCGGCGCGCTCGTCGGGGTCGGTAGCGGCGCGTGCCCTGGCTTCCAGCGCGGGGCGACAGCTCCACAGCGCAACACCACCGCCCGGCAATACCCCTTCGCGCAACGCGCCGCGCAGCGCCGTGGCGGCCCGCTTGGCACGCTCGACCCGCTCGTCGATCTCGCGCTGTGTCATGCCACCCACCCAGAGAGTGGCCGAACCACCCAGCAGCTTGCCGATGCGCTCGCGCAGCAGATTGCGCGTGTTGGGGTTGTCCGTGCGCTCGAAGGCAGCGCGGACCGTGGCGATGTGCTGTCGCAACTGGCGCGCGTTTCCCTTGCCGCCAATGATGCCGAAGTTGTAGCAATCCGCCCAGGCGCGGCGTGCGAAGCCGAGATCCTCGCGCCGGATGCGCTCAAAGGTATCGCCAGCCGCCTGGACAAAGGCGCGTCCGCCGGTCAACACGGCCAGGTCTTCCAACGCCCAAGCTTTTTGCTCCTTGTCATGACCCGGCGTCTTGACGGCCACCACGCGCAGCTTCTCAGGATGTTTGTTGGACAACAGGAAGCCAATGGCGCTGTCTGAGATCTCACCGACCACCATCAACAACGAGCGGATGTTGTTGCGGATGACCAACGCCAGGGGCGGATAGAGCTGCTGCGGATGTTTGATCTCGAGGTCGCTGATCAGGATGGCGCTTTCTTCCAGATCAGTGCGCAGTTGACCATCGCCGTCCAACATCCCGCGTGAGACGGCGCCGCGTTCCCAGTACATGCCCTCCACATACTCGCGCTCCAGCTCGCGACTGCGGCCGGGGCGGATCTCCACGCGACCGAACTCGCCCACGATGTCGAAGATCTCCCCCAGCATGTCGGCCAAGGGGGGATCGTAGCAGACGGTCTCGGCAATGCGTGCCAGCTCCTCCCGTCCCGAGAGGTGGACAACCATCGCGTTGAGCTGCTCCAGGATATTGCGCAGCCCTTGTTCCAGAAAGGTCTGCAAGCGCCGCGCGTTGCCACCGGCAGTAATGTAATGCACTCCGCGCCGGAATACCGCCTGGAACAACACAGCGGCAGTCGCGGTGCCGTCGCCGACCTGTTGTTGCAAGCGCCACAGCACATCGCGCAGGAGCATCGCGCCCACATCGGCGTCGCGGTCGGGCAGCTCGATGATCAAGCGGGCGATCGTACCTCCGTCGTCCACCAGGCGCGGCGTTTTGTCATGGTAATCCACGTGATCAATGGCCACGACGCGCGGTCGTGGGCCCAATGTCGGGCGGATGGCGCCCACCAGCTGGTCGATGCCGCGTTGCATACCGCGATAGGTAGCCGGCTGGAACACCACCCGTTCCATGTTGGTGTAGACGGTAGGTTGCATCACTCGAGCGAGCGGCTTGCGCATAAATGGTAGGATCATCGCTCACCCCTTGATCGCGCCGGCCATCACACCCTCGACGAAGAAGCGTCGGAAGATGAGATAGACGACCAACAGCGGCAAAATGGAGGCAAACACGCCCGAATAGATCACCTGGAAGTTGGTGGAGAACTGGCCGGCCGTGTTGGCGATAAAAGGTAGCAAAGTGGTGTTGGCCGGGTCCAGATAGACATACGGCTCCAGGAACTGATTATAGAACAACGGCAGCTGGATAACGGTCAGACTGACGATGGGCACCTTGAGCAGCGGGAAGAGGATGTGCCGGATATATTGCCATCGGCCGGCGCCATCCAGCATGGCCGATTCCTCCAGGTCACGCGGGATGCCGCTGATGGCGCTGACGAAGATCATCGTGGAGAGCGCGGTGCCTTTGATGTTGATCAGGATGACCGCCAGCAGCTGCAGCGCCTGGCGTATGAAGCTGTTCTGCACGTCGTAGCCCGGGAACAGCTTGAAGAACCACTGGAACATCTGATACTGCGGCAAGATGATCAACATCGCCGGAATGACCATCTGCAGCAGGTATAAGTTGTATACATACATTTGATCGCGCCGGCGCAACCCTGCCAGGCCATAGCCGGTGAAGATGGAAAGCACGATCAGAATGCCTAAGCTGATAAACGCTATTATGATAGTTCTGAGTAGCGCCGCCCAGAAGTTGCTGCCACCTGCTTGGCCGAAGAGCAATGTTTGCCAGCCATTGAACAGGTAGAATCCCTCGAAGTAGTTCCTGATGCGCTCCTCAGGGATGTTGTATTTCTTCGCTACTTCCGCCAGAGTCTCCCGAGCTCTCAGGACCTTGCCCTTGGGAATGCCCAGTGCCTGTTTCATTTCCTTCAGATCGAGGTTATAGAAGACGGACAGATTACCCACTTCGGTGTTCATATCCACCGGCCGTGCCTTGGGCAGCCACAGGTGAAGCTCACCAGCGTCCGCGGTAGCGACAAAGCTGCGCACGAAGAGTATGTAGAATGGGAAGATGGTGAAGACGCTGTAGATAATCATCACGGCCAGGCCGAATATTCGCAGCGCCATTTTCCTCCTGGAAAGTGTCCAGGCAGAGGCGCGGTGTGCTCGCAAGGATTCAAGAGTTTGCACCTGACTTGTCATCGCAATGATCTCCTCTGATCCCTGACCAGCCTAGTATTGCAGTCTGCGCTGCAAGCGTTGCAACGCAACACCCACTAACACCAACGGCAAGAAGGTCTCCAGGGCCAAGGTCATGCCCATAGACAGGCGTTCCACCTGGAAACCGTAGATGAAGAACAGCACGCTCAAGAACTTGGCGTTCGGGTTGACATACAAGGCGCCAAGCGCGACCAGCTCGTCGAACACCGCCCACGAGCCGATCAAACACATCGTCGTAGCCAAGATGAACGAGGGCCACATCTGCGGGAAATAGATGCGGGTGAGGCGCTGCCAATAGGAGGCGCCATCGACAACCGCCGATTCGATGGTCTCCTTGGGAATGGAGAGCAGGCCGGAGAGGAAGATCGCCATGTTATAGCCGGCATAGCGCCATCCCACCATTAATGGTAACAGGAGTGCCGTGCCAGTGGCCGTGTAGATGTTGATGGGCTCTTTCAAAAGGCCCAACTTCATCAGCAGCAGGTTGGCAGAACCTGTCTCCTTGGCGAACAGCATCGAAGCCATATACCCGACGGCCAGACCTGAGACCATCAGCGGCAGGTAAATCACGGTGAAAAAGCCGCCGCGAAAGCCCACTTCGTACATCAACAGCGCCAAACTCAATCCGAAGATGTACACCGTGGTGTAGTTGAGGGCGACGAAAATGATGGTGCGCTGGAAAGCCGGCAGGTAGTCTGCCTGCACCGCCCGGTCGGTGAATAGGGCGGTGAAGTTGCGCAATCCGACATAGTTCACCTGGGGGTCGTTGAACTGCGACATGTCGGTGAGCAGGATCGGAATGGCCACAAAAAGTGGCACAATGTTGAGCACGACAAAGAAAAACAACTGTGGCAAGATGTACTTCCAGTCCTCGAGGATCCGGCGTCTGCTCAAAGCGCTTATTGTGGGAGCACTAGGTCCAGGAAGGCTAATGCCGCTGGAGGGTTTTGTGGCCGCTACTTGCATAGAAATCTCCTTGTTCGAAGAGTAGGGGGCGGCCTGCCGGAGCGACAGGCCGCCCTATGTCACCCATGCTTAGATCATCCGGGCACTGCGGGCAGGGTGGGCAGGTTGGGATCGGGCAATCCCTCGAAGCTCTCCTCCCAGTTCCGCTGCAAGATGTCCAGGCAATCCTGCACGGTGATCTTGCCAGCAAACAGGTCGGTGAAGTAAGCGTTGTTGCCGTTGGACTCCCAGTCGAAGACACCCTTGGAGCCCTTCTTGCGGTAGGGGCTGGAGAGCACCACGCCCGTCCAGTTCTGCTCCCACTTGGTGTTGGGCCATGGCCCTTCCTTGTCGCCGATGAACTTGAGCACCTTGGAGAACTGCCACCCCTTGAGCTCAAAGGGCTCATCCAGCTTGTAGAGCGG